>JACCTI010000378.1 GCA_013812515.1 Chthoniobacterales bacterium | reverse complement strand
TAGAAGACGCCTTGTTGCGCGGAGACGACGGGCGCGAGCTCCGATAAAATCATGCGTCCGACCGTGAGCAGATCTTTCTGGCCTTGGAGCATGCGCGTGAACTTCGCGAGATTCGTCTTCAACCAATCCTGCTCGTTGTTGCGCAAGGTCGTGTCGCGCAGGTTGCCGATCATCTCGTTGATGTTGTCTTTCACGAACGCAACCTCACCACGAGCATCGACTTGAATCGAACGCGTCAAATCGCCCTTCGTCACTGCCGTGGCCACGTCCGCGATCGCGCGTAGCTGTGTCGTAAGGTTCGCCGCCAGTTGATTCACGTTGTCGGTCAAATCACGCCACGTTCCGGCAGCGCCGGGCACGTTTGCCTGCCCGCCGAGTTTCCCTTCCACGCCGACTTCGCGCGCCACTGTCGTCGTCTGATCGGCGAAAATCGCGAGCGTGTCCGTCATGCTATTGATTGTGTCCGCGAGCGAGGCGATTTCGCCTTTGGCTTCCACGAGGAGCTTCTGCTTCAGGTCGCCATTCGCGACCGCGGTCACGACTTTGGCAATGCCGCGCACCTGATCGGTGAGATTGCCCGCCATGAAATTCACGCTGTCGGTGAGGTCCTTCCAGGTACCGCCGACGCCCTTTACGATTGCCTGGCCGCCGAGTCTTCCTTCCGTGCCAACTTCACGGGCCATACGCGTGACTTCCGACGCAAAGGAGTTCAACTGATCGACCATCGTATTGACGGTGTTCTTCAGCTCGAGGATCTCGCCTTTGACGTCGACCGTGATCTTCTTCGATAAGTCCCCGCTCGCCACCGCTGTTGTCACGGCGGCGATGTTTCGCACCTGCGTCGTCAGGTTCGACGCCATGAAATTCACTGAGTCCGTCAGGTCTTTCCACGTGCCGGAAACGCCCTCGACGCGGGCCTGCCCGCCGAGCGCTCCTTCCGAACCGACCTCGCGAGCGACGCGCGTGACTTCCGACGCAAACGAACGGAGCTGATCTACCATCGTGTTGATGGTGGCCTTCAGTTCCAAAATCTCGCCCCGGACGTCGACGGTGATCTTCTTGGATAAGTCGCCGTTTGCGACCGCAGTCGTGACCTCCGCAATATTACGCACCTGGCCGGTCAGGTTACCCGCCATCGAGTTGACCGAGTCCGTGAGATCTTTCCACGTCCCGGCCACGCCGCGCACCTCTGCTTGTCCGCCCAGCTTTCCTTCCGAACCGACTTCGCGCGCAACACGCGTTACCTCCGCCGCGAACGAGCTGAGCTGATCGACCATCGTGTTGATCGTATTTTTCAGCTCCTGGATTTCGCCCTTCACATCGACGGTGATTTTCTTCGACAGATCACCGTTTGCGACCGCCGTAGTCACCTCCGCGATGTTGCGCACCTGGCCAGTCAAATTGCCCGCCATCGAATTGACTGAGTCGGTCAGATCTTTCCAAGTGCCCGCGACGCCGCGGACATCCGCCTGGCCACCGAGCTTCCCCTCGCTGCCGACTTCACGCGCGACACGCGTCACTTCCGACGCGAAGGAGCGAAGTTGATCGACCATCGTGTTAATCGTGTCCTTGAGTTGGAGAATTTCGCCGCGCACATCCACCGTGATCTTCTTCGACAAATCGCCATTTGCGACTGCGGTCGTTACGTCCGCAATGTTGCGCACCTGGCCCGTCAGGTTACCGGCCATTGAGTTCACCGAGTCGGTGAGGTCTTTCCACGTTCCGGCCACGCCGCGCACGTCCGCCTGCCCGCCAAGCTTCCCTTCTGTTCCGACTTCGCGCGCGACTCGCGTCACTTCCGCGGCGAATGAACTAAGCTGATCAACCATCGTGTTGATCGTGTTTTTCAGCTCCAGGATTTCACCCTTCACATCCACCGTGATCTTCTTCGACAAATCACCGTTCGCGACGGCGGTCGTGACTTCGGCGATGTTGCGGACCTGACCGGTGAGGTTGCCCGCCATGAAATTCACGCTGTCGGTCAGGTCCTTCCAGGTTCCGGCTACTCCGCGCACATCGGCTTGCCCGCCAAGCTTGCCTTCCGTCCCGACTTCCCGAGCCACACGCGTGACCTCCGCGGCGAACGAGCTGAGCTGATCGACCATCGTGTTGATTGTGTCCTTCAGTTCCAGGATCTCGCCTTTGACATCCACGGTGATCTTCTTCGACAGGTCACCGCGCGCTACAGCCGTCGTTACCTCCGCGATGTTGCGCACCTGACCTGTAAGATTGCCGGCCATCGAGTTCACCGAGTCGGTCAAATCTTTCCACGTCCCTGCTACGCCCTTCACGTCCGCCTGACCGCCGAGCTCTCCCTGTGTGCCAACTTCGCGCGCGACGCGTGTGACCTCCGCCGCAAAGGAACTGAGCTGATCGACCATCGTGTTGACGGTATTCTTCAGCTCCGCGATTTCCCCCTTCACATCGACCGTGATTTTCTTGGAAAGATCGCCATTGGCGACGGCTGTCGTGACGAGCGCGATGTTGCGCACCTGCGCTGTCAAGTTACCGGCCATGAAATTCACCGAGTCAGT
>JACCTI010000349.1 GCA_013812515.1 Chthoniobacterales bacterium | reverse complement strand
ACTCTGTTGGATCTGGCGGTACTCACGTTCGAGATCGGCTACGTAGATGCAGCGACGAAGAAGTAACCTGAGTTCTTCAATCTCGACCGGCTTGGACAGAAAATCGTACGCACCCGCGCCTACCGCTTGCAGAGCATTTTCCTTCTCGGCCTGGCCCGAGATGATAATGATCTTGGCCGTGGAGTCCAGGGCGAGCAACTCCGCCAGCGTCGCGATTCCTTCCTTACATTCGTTGACGTCTGGCGGGAGCCCCAAATCCAGAAGTGTCACTGTCGGATTTCCATTCCTGAAAACCTCTACCGCCTCGGCACGATCTTCAGCAAACAGGAGTTCGTAGTCCGGGCTCAGCGCCCACTTCATCTGTGTGCGAATTGCTTCGTCGTCATCAACGATCAACAAAGGAGCTTTCATTGCGTTAGTGCTCGAGCGGAAGTAGGACGTGGAAGGTTGTCCCCTTTCCAGGTTCACTCCTTACGCGGATATTTCCTCCGTGAGCGTCCACGATCAATTTTGACTGAAACATACCAATACCGAGACCTTTTTTCTTGGTTGTTTGGAAAGGCCTGAAGAGCGAGTCCCGCATGAACGCTTGAGCCATCCCGCATCCATTGTCCGAGACTGAAACTGCGGCCCATTTTCCCCGCTGCTCTGTCTCGAGCGTAATCCGGCCACAGTCACCGATCGCGTCACACGCATTCAGGAGCAGGTTTGTTAATACGCTCCCGAGCTGCTCGCGATCCGCTCTAAGATTGGGCATGGGTTGCAGCTCCCTGACCCACTCAATGCCAGCCTTACAAGGAACGTGCTGCAGGGTTTCATCTATCAATGCATTAACATCAACGTCGATCAACCTCAGCTCCAGTTTTCTGCGCACGGCGCTCAGGCGGCCGATCATCTGCTTAATCCGGTCGGCGGTGTCACGGATGCCCCGCAATGCGTCGGCCCGGAATGCTGGATCATCAAAATGAATCGGGAGATTCTCTAGCATTAGACTTAGAGTCGAAGCCGCATTCTTCAGGTCGTGGACGAAAAAAGTGGAGATCGTCTGGAAAGCTCCGAGTTCCTTACCCAGCATGACTTTTGCCGTCAAACTCAAGTTTAACAGACTCCCTGCGACTTGATCTCCGATGCACTTCAGCAGGTCGAACTCCTCGATCGTGTAGGGCAGCCCGCTGACGCGATCCGCCAGGATAGCGGCTCCGAGCCAACGTTCTCCGGCCTGTAAGGGAACACAGATCCGGTTCCCACCCCTGCGAAATTGGGACGCGCTCAGTGTTCGCAGCGTTTCTGCCCAGTCCCCTTTCACCCGTTCCAAATCGAACGGTCCTCTATGGGCCAGGAGCCCAGAGTCTCCTGCCATGAAGTTGGCCGCGGTGCTGTTTCCCGCTGGAACCGATTCAGCAGTGGACGCTCCGAACGTCAGTCTCTCCTTCTCTTCGTCGAAAAGCCAGAATGTGACTGAAAGAACGTTGAAGGTTTGAGAGATCAACTCTGCTGCAGCCGCACATAGGCTCGGCCCGTCGAGCGCTGCGGAGGTTGATTGTGTGAAGCGCGTCCAGATAACTCGAAAATCATACCGTGGACGTTTGAAATGTCGGCTGATCAGTTGCTGGATGCTCTGCCGAAAGCGGTCCGACATAAGCAACACAGCTAGAACAACAATCCCGAGTAAGACGAGGAAGGCCTGGAGGCGGAAACGTTCGGCTCCTCCGCTTCGGGCGACGACCTGTGCCAGCACGCCCACTACGAACAAGTATCCCCCCACGAGGAGAACCGTCAGCGAGGTTTGGAGGACAGCGCGCGACGGGTAGACGTCGATCTCTTTGAAGCCACTGCGGAAATAGCCGATCGTCATCAGTGTCGAACCGATGAGTAGTGCGACTGTTTCGATGCTGCTCAAAGCGAGTGTGTTCGCGGAAAAAATCAGCACCTGACTCTGCGTGTAAATTCTAGCGCCGAAGATTACCCCAATGCCAAGAAGGAAGAACTTGATCCGCCAGAGCATCGTTCCCACCGCTGACCGAAACGTCCGTTCCAAGTTCATCAAAATCAGCACAGCGACGAGAAGTAGGTAACCATTCAACGCTTTTACCGCGCCCAAGCTCTGCCATTCCCATTCCTTCGTTGCTTGTGAATATCTCTGAAGCAGGCCCATCTGGAATAAAACCAGCAGCGCGACCGGGAACAGGAGGACGATAAAGATGGCAGGGAGCCATTTCCTGAAGAAGTCGCGGTGCTCTCCCCGTGAATAGGTCAGGCTAAAGCAGAGCCACACCGTTGGCAGAAGCGCTCTGATGGCGAGCACCGCCGATTGCGGGGCCACTGCGGGGTGCACGGCCAGAATGCTTTCGGCCGCCAGGCCGATCATTCCTGAAAAATAGAACCAACTGGCGACGGAACGGCGCTTCCGGACAACGCCACTGAAAGCTAAAAGAGCGCTGAATATTGCAGCGGTCCAAGCAAGAACTGACTCAGCGTTCACGCCGCTCCTGGAGTAGCCGGAACCTTCAGCTCAAGCAATCCTTGCCCTTGAGTCGTTGATCCGCCTCATTTGAGGGACCGGGTGTCCGAGTGATTGCTAAAACCGGATCACCGCTGGAGATTTGCGCTGGGTGCCGACGAGGCTCTCCTCGCCGCAACCACCACAAAAAAAGGAACAGCGGCACCAACGAGAGAG
>JACCTI010000322.1 GCA_013812515.1 Chthoniobacterales bacterium | reverse complement strand
CAAGATCTCTTCTCGACAGAGCTGCGTCGCTCTGCTGAAATCGCGCCTACAACCCGCTTATGAGACAAATCCCCAAAACCGAACTGTCGCCAGAAAATGGCTGTATTATCGACACGAAATGGAAGGTTGGGCCACTGAGCTATCACTCTTGCGCAAGCGAGATAGGCAACGAGCCGGTGGTGTACGATGCGCCCATGCCCGAGATCGTCATTTACGATCAGCCGGGATTTCGCGGAGCATACGCCAGGACAAACCTGAGCTTCCATTTTCTCGGAGATTTTTGGAACGATCGGATTAGTTCTCTGATCATCGTCAGCGGAATCTGGCGGTTCTATCAGGACGATTACTACAAAGGAGACCATTGGGATCTCGGTCCGGGATTCTATGAGTGCTTCTTCAAGGATCGCGGCCCGGATGACGTGGTGAGTTCGTTTGAGGCGATCAAACTGACGTAACGCGGCCCGCGGTTCTCACGGGTGAAGCTCCGGCGTCGGTTAGCCTTTGGAATAGCCGTCGCCGAGGCCTGTTTCCACCTGACGAAGCTCAGCATGGCGCAACCGCCAGAGGCTTCGTCGCACTTCGCGCGGCTGGACGACATCCGCGTGCACTATACGAATCACGGGACAGGCGACTTCGCGCTCGTCCTCGTGCACGGCTGGAACTGTGACGAAAACGTTTGGAAGAATCAGGCGCCGACACTCGCGAAGACGACGCGCGTCATCACGGTCGACCTGCCGGGGCACGGCCTGAGCGATAAGCCGAAGATCGATTACACGATGGATCTGCATGCGCGCGCGCTCGACGCCGTGTTGCAGGATGCTGAAGTAGAAACTGCGGTGCTGGTCGGCCACAGCAATGGAACGCCGGTCGTGCGGCAGTACTACCGTCGTTACCCGGAGAAGGTACGCGGGCTGGTGATTGTGGACGGAGCGCTCCGGCCGTTCGGCGACGCGGCCATGATGGAAAAGTTCATCGCGCCGCTGCGCGGCCCTGATTACAGCGCAATTGTGACTCGCTTCGTCGAGGGAATGACCGCATCGATGCCGGCGGAGGAGCGCGAGCAACTCAAAACGATGATGCTAGCGACGCCAAAGCACGTCGCGGTCAGCGAAATGTTGGCTCTCCTCGACCCTGCGCTTTGGGAGGAGAATAAGATCGAAGTGCCGGTGCTGATGGTGATGGCGAAACAACCGAGGTGGACAGTGGAGTATGAAGCATTCGTGCGGCGACTCGCGCCCAAGCTTGATTACCAGATGTGGGAAGGCGTCTCGCACTTCGTCATGCTGGACAAGCCTGACGAGTTCAAGGCGGCGGTGCTCGCATTCCTGGCGCAAAACGATCTGGCGCCGCACGAACGTGCGAAGTAGCAAAGCCGCGCTCGGCAAAGACAACGCCGCAAGTCAGTCCCGAAACTCCGGCACCGATGACGGCAACGCTTCGCTTCCGCGCGTTTTCTGACGTGTGCGATCTCTCACTCCGGCAATCATCTGCGTGCGCTGCCCGCCACCGTCATCTACAATCGCGCAAATGGTTGCCGTCTCTCCTTCGACATTGAGCGAGAAGATCCTGGCGGGCGAGCGCATCTCCGCCGGGCAAGCTCTTGAGCTTTATCGCACCCCGCTGGAGGAACTCGGCGCCCTGGCCGATGCCCGCCGTGATCTGGCGAAGCGCTCGAGCTATTCCGGGCACGGAGCGGAGATCGTGACGTATATCGTCGATCGGAACATCAACTATACGAACGTCTGTAACGTTTACTGCAAGTTCTGCGCGTTTTACCGCACGGAGAAGGATGACGATCATTACGTGCTCAGCTTCGAGCAGCTCGACGAAAAGCTCGACCAGCTAACCTCCGCCGGTGGCGTGCAAATCCTGATGCAGGGCGGGCATCATCCGAAGCTGCAATTCGATTGGTACATCGATCTTCTCCGACACATCCGGGAAAAATATCCGCAGATCAACATTCATGGATTCAGCCCCCCAGAGTTCCAGCATTTCGCCGAGGTCTTCCGCATGCCGCTGCGGCAGGTCATATCCGAATTCAAAGCCGCAGGACTTGGATCGATTCCGGGCGGGGGCGGCGAAATCCTGGTTGATCGTGTGCGGCAAAGGATCGCGCCGCTGAAGTGCAACTCTGACGCGTGGTTGGAAGTGATGCAGATCGCGCACGAAGAGGGACTCAAGTCGAGTGCCACGATGATGTTCGGGCACGTGGAAACGGTGGAAGACCGAATCCAACATCTCCAGCGTTTGCGGGATCAACAAGACACGAGCGGCGGATTCACCGCTTTCATTTGCTGGACATTCCAGCCCGAGAATACGGTTTTAAAGGTGAAACAGCGCACGGGCGTGGCGGAGTATCTCCGGATGCAGGCGCTCTCCCGCATCTTCCTGGATAACTTCCCGAACGTGCAAAGCTCCTGGGTTACGCAGGGCCCAGACATCGGGCAGGTGGCATTGCGTTATGGCGCGAACGATTTCGGTTCCGTGATGATGGAAGAAAACGTAGTCAGCAGCGCCGGGACGACTTTCCGCCTCAACGCCGCAGAAATTGAGACGCTTATTCGCGA
>JACCTI010000309.1 GCA_013812515.1 Chthoniobacterales bacterium | reverse complement strand
TATTAAGGCACTGACAAAAAGGGTCTCCCGGGGAAGTTAGGCACGCTCCAGAAATTCATGCCGGAAGAGAAAGGCGGGAAGGCACCGCTCCTCTCCGAGCGCCGGAACATCGTCGTGATCGCGGATGAAGCGCCCCGCAGCCAATACGACTTGATCGACGGGCTCGCGCGCAATCTGCGCGACTCGCCCGCACGCTTCCTTCATCGGCTTCACCGGCACGCCGATCCAGAAGACCGACGCCAATACGCGCGCGGTCTTCGGCGATTACATCAGCATCTACGACATCCAGCGCGCTGTGGCCGACAAGGCGACGGTGCCGATCTATTACGAGAGCCGCGTGGCCAAGCTGGGATTGAACCAAGGCGAGCTGCCGAAGATCGACGAGGAATTCGAAGCGATCACCGAAGGCGAAGAGCTGGACCGCAATGAGAATCGCGCGGCATGGGGATGCCGTGAGATGGACGGAGCGAAGCGCAGCCTGCAGGGCGCAGGAGTCGAGGAACGACGACCGCATCAAGCTCAAGACGGAGTGGGCTGCGCTCGAAGCCCTGGTCGGGAACCCCAGTGGGCGGCGTAGGTTGAGTTTCTGGCAAACGAGTAGTTGATTCGATCTATTCGAGTCATGCAGGTTGTCTACACCGAACTCGCGCTGGATGATCTCCGTGTCCTGCCAAAGCGATTCGCGCGGCAGATCGTCGCAAAAGTCTCCCGTCTCGAGCACGGGCTGCGCGGCGACGTCAAACGGCTGACTAATTTCGACTGCGATTATCGGCTGCGATCGGGAGATTACCGCGTGCTCTTCGACGTTGAAGACGATCGCATCATCGTCCATCGTATTTTGCATCGCCGGGAAGCGTATGACTCAGGCCGCACTTAAGAATTTCACCACCGAAATCGCCCGGAAGCGGCGCGAGGTGTCGCGTTTGCAGGAGGATCTCAGCAACATGCTCGATCATCTCGCCGTGATCGAGGCTCGGGCGAAGTCGGCGGACGGCAAGCGTTATACCACGACTGAAGTGAAGAAGGCGCTTGGCATCTGATCTGGGAGCTCCCATCGCCGCAAGTGTGTGGTTGTCGCCCACACCGTGCATAAGCGGACAAGGGCCGGCTCATAAGGCTCCCGGACGGAGAGCAGACGCGACGACCGACGTATGAAGGGTGCCGTGGGCGGAGCTGCACCTGCTGAGCGAGAAGACTTTGCTCGGCGTCCACATTCTCCAGCTCAAGGCCGGCGATCCGCAAATCGCGCGGATCTATCTGCGCGGGGGAATATCGCAAGCGGTGGCGAACTCGCTCGCGACAGCGCTGTCGAAGCCATCGGCAACGACGAACCGAGGAAAGTCAGAAGGATGAATGAAGAAGGAAAAAGTTTGGCTCCGGCTACATTCTTAATTCATCATTCTTCCTTCATACTTACGTACAAAGCGTCACCCTCGACTCGACGCGAAAAGACACGGCGTAGTCTTCGATGAAGCGTCGACTGTGTTGGCCGATCCAATTTTCGTTTACCATCCCCGATAGCGCATTCCCAGGCGGTAATTAGGCGCGAAGCGAAGGTGTCCGCGTTGTTGTGTCGACTCGCGCTCTATCTGCTCACACCGATGAAGCCTTCACGTTCCAGGTGGAGAATGATTTCCTGGGCGGCTTCCTCAGGACTAAACTCCGCGGTATTGATGACAACTTCGGCGTCCTTGGGCTCTTCGTAAGGGTCCGACACACCGGTGAACTCCTTTAGAATTCCGGCCCGCGCCTTGGCGTAGAGACCCTTCCGATCCCGCCCTTCACATACCTCGACCGGCGTGGAAAGATGCACCATAATGAACCCACCTAGTGGCTCAATCATTCGGCGCACTTCCGTTCGTGTCGCCTCATAAGGTGCAATTGGAGCACAGATCGCTATTCCGCGATTTTTTGTGATCTCGGAAGCGACGTACCCGATCCGGCGGATGTTCAGATCGCGGTGCTCCTTAGAGAAGCCGAGCTCGGAGGAAAGATGCTTCCGCACCAGGTCGCCATCCAACAACGTTACCGGTCTCCCTCCCATCTCGTGGAATTTCGTCAGGAGAACATTGGCGATGGTAGATTTGCCCGCGCCGGAAAAGCCACTGAAGAAAATTGTCAGACCTTGTTTGTCCCGGGGCGGAAAACTGCGCCGCAGCTCTTCCGCAACCTCAGGGTAGGTAAACCAGCCGGGGAGGTCGCGTCCTTTATTCAATCGCTGGCGCAGTTCCGTGCCGGAGATGTTTAGGACACGCGCCTCTTTCGGAACTTCGGTTTCGAACATATAGGCGTCTTTGTCCTCCACGTAGACCATGTTGTTAAACGGGACCATCGCGACACCGATCTCAGCTTCGTGCTTTCTGAAAAACTCCTGCGCTTCGTAGGGCCCATAGAACGGCTTGCCGTTCGCGTCTTTGCCGGGGCCGGCATGATCGCGCCCCACGATGAGGTGAGAGCAGCCGTGATTCTTCCGAATCAAAGCGTGCCAGATCGCTTCGCGCGGGCCGGCCATGCGCATGGCCAGCTGTAAGAGTGATAGTCTCGCCGTGCCACGCGGGTATTTGGTGAGGATTAGCTGGTAACAGCGCACTCGCGTGAAGTAATCAACGTCACCGGGCCTGGTCATTCCAACCGCAGGATGAATGAGGAGATTGGCTTCCACCTCCTGGGCCGCGCGAAAGGTCAATTCCAAATGGGCGCGATGCATCGGATTGCGCGTCTGAAAAGCCACAACCCTGCGCCAGCCCCGCCCGGCGAACTCCTCTCGCAGTTCAGCCGGTGACAGGCGCAGACCTTTAAAATCGTAGTTCGACGGCGGCTGAACTCCTTCAATTCTGCCTCCCACGTACCAGGGATTTGCCTGGTTGAGCAAATAATCGACACCCGGGTGCACGATGCTGGTCGTGCCAAAGACCGCTTCGGCTTCGCTCCGGCGGTCCGGCTCCCACACGTCTTCGACGTGCAACACTGCCAGCATTACCCCTTCTGCGTCACGCAGCGCGATTTTGCTGCTCTTTCCCTTTAATGATGCCGCGAAATCTTTGCTTACATCGAGCACAATGGGCATCGGCCAAAGAACCCCCGTCGTCAGCCTCATGTTGTGGCAAACGCCTTCGTAGTCGGCCTTGCTCATGAAGCCGCGCAACGGAGAGAACCCACCGTTCAAGAGCAACTCCAGATCGCAGATTTGGCGCGGCGTTAGATCCCACGACGGAAAATCCTTCGATGCGGCTTTGGATTCGGCTCCTCGGTCTGGATCTACGTAGAGGTTGACGAGTTCGCCCCCGTGCGGGCCAATGAGGTGGCTGTGAGTGGTGGAAGCGCTCGGATGTTGCGAGCCGTCGAAAGGTTGATCTGGCGGTTTCATGGTCGCGACACTTCGCGCGTTTGGACTCGGTCTGCAAGACACTGAGATTTTGCGTCGGCAAGAATGTCGTCAGACGAGCAAAGCTCATGCAGTTTGGGGAGCGAAGGAATAATTGTGCCGAGTTAGTGCAAAAATAGGGTTAGTATCGCTTCGTCGCACGACAGCACCTCCGGCTTCGACAGTGCCACGGACGGGCCGAACACGGCGGAGAGCGGAAGATCTCGCGCTGAGCTTGCTTAATCCCGCTTCGGTCTGAGCAACGGAAAGAGAATAACGTCGCGGATCGACTCGGCGCCGGTCAGCAACATCGTCAGTCGATCAATCCCAAGCCCGATCCCGCCCGCCGGCGGCATCCCGTGTTCGAGCGCGAGGAGGAATTCCTCATCCAGCTTCTGCGTCTCTTCGCCGGCTTGCTCGAGGAGGCGGCGGCGCTGCGCGATGGGATCGTTCAATTCCGAGTAGCCGGGCGAGATTTCCTGACCGTTGATAATTAGTTCGTAAACATCCACCAGCGAATCGTCCTCAGCGTTCTGTCTGGCCAGCGGCACCAGTTCTTTGGGGCAATGCGTCACGAAGAGCGGATCGATAGTTTCCTCTTCCACGAGCTTCTCGAAGACCTGCTGCGTGACTTCGTAATCAGCCATCTGCGGACGAATCTCTACGCCGAACTCGCGGCAACGCTCGCGCCGTTGCGCGCTGCTATACTCAAACCATGCAGGATCGACTTCGCGGATGAGATCGCGATACTGCGCACGGCGCCAGGGCCGCGCGAGATTGATCGTGCGGGTCACGTTTCCCTCGGCGTCCCTATGTTCGATTTGGAGGGACGTGTGCTGTCCCGTCCCCGCAGAGTCGGGATGCGACGGCGCGCGTCCCTCCAGCATCTCCGCGAGATGGCAGATCAACTCCTCGACCAGGTTCGCCATCTTACCGAAATCTGCGTAGGCCCAATACGCCTCCAGCATCGTGAACTCCGGGTTATGGCGACGCGAAATGCCTTCGTTCCGAAAATTGCGGTTCAACTCGAAGACTTTCGTGAAGCCGCCCACGAGCAGCCGTTTCAGGTAAAGCTCCGGCGCGATGCGCAAGGAGAGATCGAGGCCCAGCGCGTTGTGATGCGTGCGGAACGGTTCCGCCGCGGCCCCGCCCGGGACGGCCTGGAGGATCGGCGTCTCCACTTCGAGAAAACCTCGGTCCTCGAAAAAGCGGCGGATCTCGCGGACGATCCGGATTCGTTTATCGAAGACCGTGCGCGATTGCTCGTTAGTCAGCAGATCGAGATAGCGCAGCCGGTAGCGCGTCTCGATGTCCTGAAGGCCGTGCCATTTTTCGGGCAGCGGGCGAAGTGATTTCCCGAGCACCTGCAAGCTCGTGACCTTCAGCGTCGGTTCGCCCGTTTTGGTCACGAAGTACGTTCCTTCGACACCGATGAAGTCACCGAGATCAAGGAGGCCGAAAATCTCCATCAGCTCCGGACCGAGCGCCTTCGCCTGAAGGTAAATCTGGATACGTCCGGTTGAGTCCCGCAGATCGACAAAGTGGCTCTTGCCCATGTCGCGATGCGCGGTGATACGGCCGGCCGCGCGCAGCGTTTCGCCTTCGACAAACTTCTCGCGCACCTCGGCGATGGTTCCCGCCGTTTCGAAGGCTGCGCCGAAAGGCGAGACGCCGCGCGCCTGCAACGCTTCCAATTTATGTCGCCGCTGCGCGAGCAGCTCGTTCTCCTCGTCCATCTTCGGAGGCGAAGTTTAGAGCCGGGGGGCAAGATGAACAGCGGGAATCTCTCTCGACCGGGGGAATATTCGTTTGCAAAAAAAAGCCGCGCAGGGACATAGTTCGCCCGCGTTCGCGCACCTTCCCATGGCTTTAGACCTTCCTGAAACGACTTCCAAAATCGATGGACCACTGGTTCGGCAGTTCTCGGTTTTCCTGCCGAACAAAGTCGGCGCCATGCTCGAAGTGGTGCGGCTCTTGAACGCGCACCACGTCGATGTTCTGGCGCTGAGCATCGCCGAATCGACCGACTCGGCGATCGCGCGTGTGGTGGTGAGCGACCCGGATCGAGTCGAGATGCTGTTCGGCGAGCACGATGTCGCGTTCGGTGTTTGCAAGATGGTGATCGTGGAAATGTCCGAGGTGGCGGGCCAGCTGGCCAAGTTGCTCGCGGCGCTGCTCATGGCGGAGGTGAACATACATTTCACCTACCCATTGCTGATACGGCCACGCGGCTTCGCGGCCCTCGCGATCCACGTCGACGACACCGATTGTGCGACGTCGGTTCTTCTCGGCGAAGGCTTCAAGCTCCTTAGCCAAAGCGACATCTCTCGTTAGGCGCCGGAGACGGGACTGTTCTGGATCGCCGGGCGGAGACGTTGTGGCGAGAGAGGGCACGCGCTTGGCGCAAGCGCCGGTCGCCAATTTGACATTCTTGCGCGAGGTCGCTTACAGAACATACCCTCATCATGCGTGCGACCACTTACACTCCGGCACACCCGGACAAGACATTCAAGATTGCGGTGACTGTCGTGGCGATACTTGGCTTGCTCGAGTTCCTGGTGATTTCGGTGCATTACGCCGAACGCGCCCGCGCCGCGCGTGCCGCGGCGCAACCGCCATCCGCAACCGCTGCGACCCAAGCAGCTGTGCCCGCTGCGACGCCGGTGGTCCCGCAAGTGGCGCCTTCTGCGGTTCCCCAAACGACTACGACCGCGCAGGCACAACCTTCCCCGACAAGCGCCACGCTTTCCGTGGTCGAACGTCTCCTGCAAGAGGCGACTCAGCTCCGCGAACGGGGGGACACGGCGAACGCTCTCGTGCGTTTGCAAGACGCATCGCAACGCGAGCCGCAAAACGCAAAAGTGCTCGCCGAGATGGCCATGATTTACGAATCGATCCAAGCGCTGGACAAGTCGAACGCCGTCTGGCAAAAGATTGAGAACATTGGTCCTTCAGCCGGCGCGCTCTACGAACTCGCGGAGTTGAAGTTAAGAGTCGGTGTTGCGCCCGGCGCGCCAGCAAGCGCCGCTGTCCCCGGATTTACCGGAGTTTCGCCTCTCAACGCCGGCAACACCCGCACTGATCCGGAAGGCATTCCGGACGGCTCCACGTTTGGGATCACCGAGGCCACGGTGGCGGAGACGCCCGATCCCGAAGCGGACACGAACCTGACGCTGCGCGTCGGCGTGAAAGTGCGCCCGCAAAATCTGGTCGATCATACGAAGGTGAAAATCCAGGTCTACTTCTACGACACGGTCGACAACAATAAGGTCGCGCTGACCGATGCCGAAGTGAACTACGAGTGGGTCACGCCAAATCACGACTGGAAGAGCACGAACCCGGAGGTTTTGGCCGTGAGCTATGTGCGCTTGAAGAACGGGGCCATCTCTTCCGAAGCTGCTTTGACCGAAGCGGCTGCGGCAGTGACTCCGCCAATCTCGGGAAAAAAAGCGCGGCCGGCCGCGAAGAAACCCGAAGCCGATCCAAGCCGGGAGTACGCCGGTTACCAGGTTCGCGTCTATTATAACGATCAACTCCAGGACGTCCGCGCGGAGCCGACCAAGTTACTGAACCTCTTCCCGCCACCACTCACCCTTGCCGCGCAATAATGCAGGTGCTCATTGTCCATCGCGACGTTGAGGTCGGAGAGCAGTTCGCGGACATGGTGAAGGAGCACATCGAGCATCACTGCGGGATTGTAACTTCGGCCCGGCGCACTCGATAGGGCGCGCGGGGTGACGCGTTGCTCGCTCCTTAGCGCGCAATTGCGCGGCGAAGGTGTCGATGGCCTGCATCTCGGCGGCACGCTCGAGCGAAATGTTCGCCGGCCTGCAGACGCTGTTCCCCGCCGAGACGATCCACGTGCCTTTGGATGAGCTGATCGTCTCCACCGTCTCGCGCCGCAAATCGCGAGTGATGGGCGCGCCGCGGACGCAGGCCGCGCGAGCCGGAGCGTCACCTCAGCCGCCAGCGAAGGGAATTTTGAATCGGCGAGGCCGGGGCCGCTTTCTTCCTGATCGACTTGCGGTATTCTAGCGCCCGATGAACCGCGTGGCCGCATTCGTTTTGCTCGTCCTGCTCGCGGGTCGCGCGTCAGCGCAAATCCAGGTGGAGCTGAAGTTTCCCCGCGTGCAATACATCGCGTATGAACCGCTCCTCGCGACAGTCAAGATCACGAATCTGGCTGGGCGCGACATCGAACTGCGCGAGGAGAACGGGCAACCCTGGTTCGGCTTTGAAGTGACGGCGAACGAAGGCCGTTTCCTTGCCCCGAACACGCGAGAGGGCGAACCGCCGCTGCGCATTGAAAGCGGCAAGACCGTGACTCGAAAAATCAACCTGACGCCGAACTTTCCGGTGCAGGAGCTTGGCGCCTATCACGTCCGCGCCAACGTGTACTTCGCGGACTTGAACAAATTTTTCTATTCGCAGGCGAAGGTCGTGCAGGTCGGTGAAGCGCGTCCGATCTGGCAACGAACCGTTGGGGTGCCGGAAGGGACACCGGGTGCGGGCAGCGTGCGGACCTACTCGCTTCTCTCGAATCGATTCCCGGATCACACGAAGCTTTACGTTCGCGTCGAAGACAAGACGACCGGCGCGGTCTACAACACGTTTCCGCTCGGACGGGTGATCGCGTTCGATGATCCGCAGGCCGAGCTCGATCAAAGCAATCGCCTCCATGTCCTGCACTGCGCCGCACCGCGCACCTGGTCCTATGCGGAAGTGGGATTAAATGGAGAACTGCTCGCGCGTCAGACTTTCATGGAAACGAAATCACGGCCTCGTCTCCGCCGCGCTACCGATGGGGGCGTCGCCGTGAAGGGCGGCATCCTCGATGCCCCTGTGCAATCCAAACGTGCATCGAAACTTTCAGCCCGTCCTCCTGCTGTCCCCCTTGATGACTAACTCTCTTCGTTCACTGGCTTTTCGCTGCCGTTTCGTCGTTCTCGCATTTGCGTTTCTTGCTACCACGCTTCTTTCGAGCGAAGCGCATGCGCAATCCCGCACCATCGTTATCGACGCGGGCCACGGCGGATTCGATCGCGGCGGAGTTCCGCGTCAGCGCGTCGGCGAAAAGAATTTGACGCTCGATGTCGCGCGGCGCCTACGCAGAGTTCTGCAGGAAAGTGGTTATCGCGTGATCATGACGCGCAATAGCGATGTCTTCGTTCCGCTGGGAGAACGCGTCGCGATTGCGAACTCGTATCGGAACGCCACTTTCGTCTCCGTTCACTTTAATTCCTCGAGCCGCGTTGGCGCGAACGGGATCGAGACTTACTACTACGGTCGCGATTCCGCATCGCTGGCGGCAAATATTCATCGCAACGTCGTCGCGGGATCGCCCTCCGAGAACCGTGGCATCCGGCGGCGCGGCTTCTTTGTTCTGCGCCGCACCAAGATTCCGGCGGTTCTCGTCGAGTGCGGGTTTCTCACAAATCCGACGGAAGCGAGCTACGCGTTACGCCCGAGTTACCGGCAGAAGCTGGCAGAAGAAATCGGGCGCGGTCTGCGCGGCTTCCGCGCGCCGATGGCTAAACCGCTCGCGAGCGGCTCGATGGCGTCGGTTGACGTGCTGCCACAACCGTTCAACGGACCTGATTTCGTGCGGTCGACTTCGCGGGCCAAACATTCCGCGCGCCATTCGAAATCCTCACGCAAGAAGGGTTCATCCTCGAAAAAGAAGAAATCGAGCAGCAGCAAGAAAAAGAGCAGTAGCTCGACCAAGAAGAAAAGCACGGAGGATTGATTGGATTTGCCCGTCCTCAGCGCCGCTGCGATGCGAGCCGCGGAAGAGATGGCGTTCTCACGCGGCGTCACGGCGGAGGCTTTGATGGACGAAGCCGCCGTCGGTATTGCGGCGACCGTCACCAAATTCTTTCCGTCACCCGGACGCTGCATTGTGTTCGCGGGCAAAGGCAACAACGCGGGCGATGCATTCGCGGCTGCGGAGTTGTTGCGCGCAGACGGCTGGTCGATCGAACTGCGGCTCGCGTTTCCAGAAGACGATCTGGGTGAGCTCGCGCGTAAGAAACTGGCGGAATGTGGGAGGGGCCTCAGTGCCCCGACGCAGCGCGCTGCCGAGGCAGTCGGGCCACTGAGGCCCCTCCCACATCTGGTCCTCCTTGATGGGCTGCTCGGACTCGGCGCGAAGCCGCCACTGCGCGAGCCGATTCGCGCCGCCTGTCGCGAGATCAAC
>JACCTI010000272.1 GCA_013812515.1 Chthoniobacterales bacterium | reverse complement strand
GGCAAACAGGACGTGAACACGCGGCGGACGGGTGCGCATTTACATGAAGGCCTCGGCGATGTCCTGACGCTCACGGGGGACCACGTGGAGGCGCGCGAGAGCTACGACCGCGCCCGAAGCGCATTGCCAGATGCGGACGTGGTCGCGCGCTCGCGTCTTCATCGAAAGACTGGATTCAGTCACAACCTGCAACGGCATTACGAGGAGACCGGGCGCGCCTTTGATTTGGCGGAGGAGAAACTAAATGAGGCGACGAGCGCCCGGACCGCGGAGTGGTGGGAAGAGAACGTGCAGATTCAGTTGGAACGGATGCATCTCTTCTACTGGCAGGGCATGGCCGAAGAGATGCGCGAGATTGCTTCCCGCTTTCGCTCTGCTGTAGAAGAACGCGGCACGCCGATCCAGCGTGGGAAGTTTTTCCAAATGCTGGCGCTCTCGCATCTCACCGAATCGCGTTACCGGCCATCAGAGGAATGTCTGGGGCTGGCCGAGCTTTCGATCTCAGAAAGCGAGGGTTCCGCGAACCTGTCCGAGGCCTCACATGTCCGGTTCACGCTAGGGCTGATTCATCTTTGGCGGGGTAATTTCGTGGAGGCGATCGAACATGCCGAAACGGCGCTCGGATTGGCGGAACGTGTCGGAGATCGGGTGATTCAAGCGCGTTGCCTGACCTATCTGGCTGTGGCGCATCGCCAAGCGGAGCAGGTCGAGTCTGCTCGTAGTTACGCATCCCGCACGCTCGAATTGGCCAGCAAGCTGGCAATGGTGGAATACGTGGCTATGGCGCATGCGAATCTCGCCTGGGTCGCATGGCGCGAAGGTGACAACGCGGCGACGCAGCGACATGGAACAAAGGCGGTGGCGCTGTGGCATGCGATGGAGGACCCATACGGGTTCGATTGGATAGCGCTCTGGCCAATGTCAGCCGCGGCGCTTGCCGAGGGCCGTCCGGCGGAGGCGGTCGCACACGTGCGAGGGCTATTCGGCCCAAACCAGCATCCGTTGGCGGCTGAGCTGGCCGCAGTCACGCGCGAGGCGATCGCAGCGTGGGAACGCGACGGAGTTGGGGCGAAGTCGGCCTTGGAACGGGTGCTGCAGGCTGCGCATGAAGCCCGTCAGCTCTGAAGAGTTTCTCTGTCGCCACGCTTGTCTGCGTCGACAGCGATGGCGCAGCTCAATAGGCTAGCTGCATGGCGAGAGCTGCTCGTGGGGTGACGGAAGGAATGAAAGGCGCCGGCTATTACGACGCGCATTCGGAATATCAGCGGCGTATCGTAACGGATAGCAAGGCGACGATTTTGAAGTGCGTGGATGCGCTGGATCTGGCATCAATGACGGGCGCTTGCACCATCGCGGATTACGGCTGCGGCACGGGCGCGACTTCGGTGCAGTCGGTGGGAATGGCGCTGCGCCGGTTGCGTGAAAGGGATCTCGAGCTGCCGCTCCACGCTATCCACGCGGACTTGGTGACGAACGATTTCAATCAGCTATTTCGCAATGTCGCGGAAGGCTATGCCAGCGCAGTGGATGGCTCAATCTACGTCAGCGCAGTCGGCGGTTCGTTCTTCACCCAAATCATTCCGTCACGCGCGGTGCATCTCGGGATGTGTTCGAACGCAGCGCATTGGTTCCGAAGCCAGCCGAAAGTGGAGATGCCAGAGGGTATGTTTTTCAGTGATGCCCGCGGGGCCGCACGGAAAAGACTTGCGCAGGAGGCCGCGGATGACTGGCTCGCTTTCCTCGAAGCACGCGCTGCTGAGATCGTGCCGGGTGGCCGCATGCTCGTGCAAGGTATCGCCACGGTGCAGGGGAACGACGGAACGGAAAATGTCTCGGCCGCCGAGTTATTGCAGCTTATGTGGGAAGTGGCCTCCGCGATGGCAGAAGATCGGCTGCTGGATAAATCACGTCTCGTTAGCTACATCTTTCCGGTCTACTGCCGCAGCAAAGACGAAGCCATTGCTCCGATGCTGCCGGACGCGCCTCACGAGAGGGAGTTCGAAGTCGTCTCCACGGAAATCGCTGAAATTGCCAACCCTTACTGGGAACTCTTCCAGCGTGACGGCGACGCAGCTGCTTATGCGCGAGTTTACATCCAGTTTGTGCGCGCTTTCGCCGAGTCCACCATGATGAAACATCTCTTCGGCGATGCGCCGGCATTATGCGACGAGTTCTTCCATCGCTGCGAAACCGGGATCGCGCGCGATCCATTGCGAGGGAAATACAAATCCTGGATACTCCGGCTGGTCCTGGCGCGGCGCTGAGGAAACGCAGATAATATCTACGCGTGAATATCTCAATCATCGGGGCAGCTGGCGGAGTGGGCCGGGAGATTACAATCCAGCTCGTACGCGATCACACGCTCGAGAACAACGAAACGCTGCAGCTTATCGGAGGCGACCCTCACAGTCCGCACCCGCATCTGCTGCTAGGTTTGCGCGCGGATTTGCTCGATGCCTACGCGGAAATAGCGCCGGAGATCGAGGTGATCGACGATCTGACCGCGATAAAAGCCGACCTCGTGATTATGACTGCCGGGCAAACGTTTGCGACTGCTCCCGAACAAATTGGTCATGCCTCACGCGACGAGCTGGCGGCGAGCAATTTTCCGATTTTCGAGCGGTTTGCCCGGGGCCTTGCGGCGATCACTCACGCCGAGCCGCCGCTTTGCATCATCGTGAGCAATCCGGTCGAGCTGGCTGTCCACGTTTTTGCGGAACATCTCCCGCGTGAATACGTGATCGGAATGGGATCGCATTCCGATTCGCTTCGGTTTCGAGCTGAGATCGCGCGCGACTTGGGCGTGCGGCGGCAGCGAGTGCAGGGCTACGTGGTGGGGGAACACGGCGCGGGAATGGTCCCGCTCTGGAGCAGTGTCCGGGTCGCCGGCATGCCCGAACTGCAAAGGGATCATCTTCTTGAGCAACGGCTCAAGGCGATACCCGCGGAAGAATTTCCAGCTCGTCTGGCCGAAGCAACGAAGCGCTTTGTGACGGTGCTTCGCGAAGGCGGACAAGAGGGCTTGGCCCGCGCCTACGAGTACATCGATACGCTGGCGCCGGAATTGCGCGTTGCGCTCAAGCCGCTGGCGACCCACTACACTGAAGCCAAGACAATCGTCGGCACCGCTCATGCGACCCTGGATTTGATCCGATGGATTCTGCACGGCCATGCAGTTGAAGTAAGCGTGCAGTATCAACATCGCGGTGAACGCGGCTTCGAGGTGCCTTTCGGAGCCCGGGTGATCATGGCGGGCAAAGTCGAACAGTTGCTTCCGACAGAAAAGTATACCTCTGCGGAACTTGCGTTGATGGCTCTGTCGCAAGGGACGATAAGAGCAAAGCTGGATCAGTGGTGCGGGCGAGGTAATGCGTGAACCGCGTTCGTTTCTGGGGCGCGGCGGCAGCCGTGTGCTGGCCCGCTTACTCCTAAGCTGTCATCCCGAGCCTGCAAAGACGGCGAGGGACCTCACGTAGGGCACTGAACGATCTCTTCGCTAAATGTGTGATCAAGCACCCTGCCGGAGATCCCTCGGCGCGCTTCGCCTGCCTCGGGATGACAGCTTTCACCTGAAAGCGCATGCAAGCGGTCAGTGTCCCTCCAAACCCAAAGTGGAGAGGGGAGTGAGGATTCCCCACTTGGGCAACCACTTCTAGCGAATATTGAATCTTCGCGGTGATCGAACGTGACCGTGAAAGATGCACTGGCGAATACGCATAAAGTGCGGACTACCAGCGCTTCCTTACAACGTCGGGATTACCATCAGGTGGATGAGGCTCGGGCGCGATACACATCCCGCGATGAAAGCTCTTCGCGGGAAAGCGCTCAGCTCTGGAGAAGCGTTGCCTGGAGCTTGATCTCAGTGCCCGTGAGCGCGACCGAAACAGGGCAGGTGGTTTTTGTTTTCTCCGCCTGTTCCTGAAAGGCTTTGTCGTCGATGCCGGGCACTGCAGCTTCGGTCCGAAGGTCAATTGAAACGATTTTCGGACTGCCGCCGACCATCTCCAACTTCACGTTCGCGGTGGTGTTGATGCGCTTCGGCGTGTGACCGGCTTTCGTCAGGTTGGAAGCGAGCGCCATTGAAAAGCAGCCGGCTTCGGCGGCGCCGA
>JACCTI010000296.1 GCA_013812515.1 Chthoniobacterales bacterium | reverse complement strand
CGCTCCATCTGAACGGTCGGGCAAAACCTAACGACGGGGAGATGGAGACGGCGAGCGTCGCCGGTGCAACCGACACGGCGGAAGCCATGGTAGCCGATGGCGGCCAGAAGCTCGGCGAGACCGTCGGTCACAGTGAGATGATCACGAATCGCCCAACCGCTACGCCCGTCGACCTGATCGCGGCCATCGATGCGAAAGAATTCAAGTCAGGGTACTCGGAGATCGGGCACGGCAGCGTTCTCATTGCGGCGATCACGAGCTGCACGAACACGAGCAATCCGAGCGTGATGCTCGCGTCCGGTTTGCTCGCGAAGAAAGCGGTCGAACGCGGCCTGCGCGTCGATCCCGCGGTCAAAACTTCGCTCGCACCGGGCTCGCGCGTCGTGACCGATTACCTGAACAAGACCGGGCTGCAGAAATATCTGGACCAGCTCGGGTTCAACACCGTCGGCTACGGTTGCACAACCTGCATCGGCAACTCGGGCCCGCTTGATCCGACGATCGAAAAGACGATCAACGAAAACGATCTCATTGCGGCCTCTGTTCTTTCCGGAAACCGAAACTTTGAGGCGCGCGTTCATCAGAACATTAAAGCCAACTTCCTGATGTCGCCGCCGCTGGTGGTTGCGTTCGCGCTCGCCGGTCGCGTGGATATCGATCTCTCCCGCGAGCCGCTCGGGAAAGATCGCGACGGAAAAGATGTTTACCTGCGGGACCTTTGGCCGACGCTGCAGGAGATTCGCGACACCTTGCGCTCCGCCCTTACGCCGGAAGTGTTCCGCCGTTTGTATCGCGACTTCAGCGCGCAGAATCCGAAATGGAACGAGATCCCGTCAAGCACGGGCGAGATCTACGAGTGGGATGAAAAGAGCGATTACATCCACGAGCCGCCCTTCTTCCAGGACTTCGGGATGAACGCCGGACGAATCGAAGACATCCGGAATGCGCGCCCGCTCGGAATCTTCGGTGACTCAGTCACGACCGATCACATCTCGCCAGCGGGCGCGATCAAACCGACTTCCCCCGCAGGCCAATACCTGAACTCGCGCGGAATTGAGCCGATGGATTTCAACAGCTACGGGAGCCGGCGTGGGAACGATCTCGTTATGACGCGTGGAACTTTCGCGAATGTGCGGATCAAGAACCTGATGGTACCGGGTGTAGAAGGTGGTGTCACCATTCACCAGCCCGACGGTGAGCAGATGTCGATCTATGATGCCGCAATCAAGTATGCGTCGGAGCGGGTGCCGCTCGTGATTCTCGCCGGCCACGAATATGGCACCGGTTCAAGTCGTGACTGGGCCGCGAAAGGCACGCGTTTGTTAGGCGTGAAGGCAGTGATCGCGGCGAGCTTTGAACGCATCCATCGCTCGAATCTCGTCGGCATGGGTGTGTTGCCGTTGCAGTTCGGAGAAGGGACAAGCGCGCAAACGCTCGGCCTTGATGGTTCCGAAACCTACAGCATCACCGGTTTGTCTGAGCAGATCCAGCCGGGGCAAATGGCCACACTCGAGATCGCGCGCAAAGATGGCGCGAAGCAGTCTGTACCCGTGAAGCTGCGCATCGATACCGCGATCGAGATCGACTACTACCGGCACGGCGGCATTCTGCCCTTCGTCCTGCGCGAGTTGGTCAGTCGGGGGAAAGCTCGCGGCGAATTGAATTAGCCGACCAGCGATTCACCTGCACGAGGGAGCCTTCCGCAACGAAAGCAGAGACGGGAGATGCCTGAAGTGCGGGCGCGAATTGTTGTCCATACAAGGACGCGATGTCGGCCTGAAATTCCCAGATTGTCGCCGGCCAAAAGCGCCAGCGCGGATGCTCAACCTCATACTCGCTGCTGAGCGCACCCCGAGCGGTGTAGCCCCAGTAATGCTCGGTGATGAATTCTTCGTGCGAGTCTGCTGCGGAATCCTGCGGTCGACCCGTCGCCGACATCGCGAGTCTCTCCCAGTGCCCGGCCCGCCGCCACTCGTAGGCGACGGAGAGTTCGCTCTCTTCCTGTCTGACGGCATGCCGCATCGGTAACGCGGCGTACGGCTCGCTGTAGAACGTCCGTGCGACAAGTGCGATGGCGCGTCGCGGCACTAACTCACGGACGAAAGTCACTCCACGCCGCCAGCCTTCCTCTGCTCGCCGTCGCACATAAAAGCGCAGGTTCACTTCCTCGAAATCGCGGTGCAATGGAACGGGCAGGCCAAGCACGCGCGTGTTCAGGAAAAGGAACCCAACCACGCTGAGAAACGTTCGTCCTTCATGAAAATCCAGCTCAGTGCCCGCGGGAACGAGCGGCTGCAGCACCTCCGCCTTCACGACGAAGTTCAACATCGCGAGATAGCGCCATTCCGCGGTGAGAAATGGCCGGGCCACGCGGTAAGATATCGGCCCGTCAGCGAATCAACTGCTCGAGGGACGAATTGGCTTCTGCCCCGAGTTCCATCGCCTTTGAGTAATGTCGCTTCGCGAGCTCCTTAGCCGGCGGCTTATTCGTCGCGTAGATGACCGCCAGATTGTAATGCGCGTCCACGTAGTTCGGATTGGCCGCGATCGCTTCGAGCATCTCCTTCTCGGCTGCTTGCTGCCAGCCTTTCTCGCTTGCGGTGATGCCGAGGTAATTATGCGCGATGAAGCTCTTTGGGTTGATCGCGAGCGCCTTCGTTAACTCCGTGACCGCGTCATCGAACTTATTCTGGCGGTAGTAGACGATGCCCAGCGTTCGCCGTGCGAATTC
>JACCTI010000226.1 GCA_013812515.1 Chthoniobacterales bacterium | reverse complement strand
CCGCCATCGCTGGAATTGACGAGGCCGGCCGCGGCGCCTTGGCCGGTCCGGTCGTAGCGGCGGCGGCAGTCTTACCTGAGAAGTTCCGCCACAAGCGATTGAACGATTCCAAGCAGCTCCTGCCGGAACGGCGGGAGGAGATTTACCGCGACATCACGAGCAACCCCGCCGTGGTGTGGGCCGTTGGCATCGTCGACGCCGAAGAGATCGACCGGATCAACATCCTGCGCGCGACGCACAAGGCAATGCGTGCTGCGATTGGCACCCTGAGTGCAGAACCCGATCACGCGCTCATCGATGGCCTGCCGGTCTTCCCGTTTCCACTGCCGCAGACGGCAGTGATTGACGGCGATTGCTTCAGCCTCAGTATCGCTGCGGCCAGCGTCATCGCCAAGGTCACGCGCGACATGATGATGCGGGAATTCTGCGGGCGTTTCCCCGAGTATTGCTTCAGCCAGCACAAAGGCTACGCGACGGAGCTGCACGTCGCGAAGCTGCACGCCCATGGACCCTGTCCAATCCATCGCCGCTCCTTTGAACCGGTGGCACAGCCGCTCTTTCCTTTCGCTCAAGTGCACCTTGGCGAAACCGTCGCGATATAGAGCATCTGCCAAAAATTGTCAGGGAGATTGCGACTGCGTTGCGGCGTTTGCTGTCTTCAGTGGGAACGACTCCCCCATGGCAGCCTCATCCGCATGCGTTGAGGGTAGCGTACTCTTCAACCACTGCTCGCCAGGTCGGAACCCCTTTTGCCACCCACCGAAGGCAGCGCCTTTCGTCAGCAGTGATCCAGCACCGAACTCGCGTGGAGAGAGCGCGACAGCGGAGAGTTTCTTCTCTATCCTCGAGCTATGAATGCCGGCATTGCTCACTCCCTCGCGGCGTTCGCAACGCGCTGGCGCGACCATTTCGGGAGAGGACCGGAACATCTGCAACGCGGCGCCGCCGGCGAGAAGCTCGCGGCTCGATATCTTCGGCGGCAGCACGGCTACAAAGTGCTTTATCGCAATTTCCGCGGCCGGAGTGGTGGCGAGATCGACCTCGTCTGCCGTGATCGCGACACGCTTGTCTTCGTCGAGGTGAAGACGCGGTCGCGTGAGGATTTCGGCCGGCCGGTCGAAGCCGTCGATCGCGAAAAACGGAAGCGGCTCTCGCGCGGGGCGCTCGCGTGGCTGCGCATGCTGGACTATCCCGATATTCTCTTTCGCTTTGACGTCGTGGAAGTCGTGATGGCGAAGGGGACGGAGCCGCGGATCGAGTTGATCCAAAGTGCGTTTCCTTTGTCGGAGCCGTACATCTACTGACGGCAACTACTGCCCGCCGAAGTCCCCATCTGCGCATCAGCGCGGAATCGAATCAGTCAGCATGAGGACAATCGTTCCGCCGCAGCTCGCGATCACAGTCAGCGTTCTCGCTGCGACGGTGAGTCTCTCCGCCATCGCGCAGACCACCCTGTCCGGCAAAGCGGCGGTTGATGCCGATTGGAGAAAAGACGCGCCCGGTGTGCGGCATAAGATTACGCCCGCTGATCTTCCCCCGCCCTATCAAACCGAATCAGCCGTCAACGATGCGCGGGTCGTCGCGCGTCCGGCCGGCGCACAGCTCCAGGTTCCGTCCGGGTTCAAGATCGAAGAGTACGCCTCCGGCTTTCGCGACCCGCGCTATCTCCTCACCGCGCCGAACGGGGACATCTTTGTCACTGAAAGCCGCGCGGATACGATCAAGGTTCTGCGCGATGCGAACGGCGACGGAAAACCAGAGATGACCGAGACCTTCGCGAGCGACGGACTCAAGGATCCGTTCGGGATCGCGTTTTACCCGCCAGGTCCAGACCCGCAATATCTCTATGTCGCGAACACCGACGGCGTAGTTCGTTTTCCGTATCGGAACGACGACACCAAAGCCCGCGGGCCACTCGAGAAACTCAGCGCCGAGCTTTCCAGCGGCGGCCTCCTCCATGGCGGGGGACACTGGACGCGCGATCTCACCTTCTCCGGGGACGGCAAAAAGATGTATGTCTCGATCGGCTCCCGCTCGAACGTCTCCGATGACAGCGCCGAAGCCAATCGCGCGCGCATCTTCGAGTTCAATGCCGACGGCACTGGCCAGAAAGTTTT
>JACCTI010000205.1 GCA_013812515.1 Chthoniobacterales bacterium | reverse complement strand
TCGCGACCGGTTACGATCTGCTCAAAACCATTCGTCCGCAGGAGCAGGATGCGGGTGACGCGGCCCTAGCTCCCGTGAGCATGAATGCGCAGAACTGGATCATCCTTGCCATTGGCTTTGCTGTTTCGTTTGTGGTCGCGCTCGCCGTGGTCGCGTGGTTTATGCGCTGGGTGCGTGCGCGGGGGTTTGCGCCGTTCGCGATTTATCGCATTCTCGCCGGTGTCGTTCTGCTGTTGTTGATCGGACGCGGCGTTCTCTAGATCGAAGTGATGGAGGGCGACGTAATCCTGACGGACTTGCAGAGCTCCGTGCTCTGCGAAGATGTCCGCTGCGAATTCAACGGCATGCAGACGCTGGTCGGCGTCGTGAACGTAATCCCGGCGCCGCAGCTTCCGATCAACTGCATGCGCCTTTGCATCTGGTCACGTTGGTGCAGCGGGTCGGGAAGATTCCGGCAGCGGTCGCGCATCGTTGGCCTGGACGAGCAGCAGGTTATAGCGCAGGCCGAAGTGGAGTTTGAGCTGAAGGAAATGGAAGGACACGCGACGAACGTGCATTACTTCGGCGGGGTGCAATTCCAGCAGTTTGGAATGCATCACGTGGAAATATATCTCGAGGACGAACTGCGGCTGCGCTTTCCCCTGCCGGTAGTGCGGGTCGGTCCTGCCTAACGGACGAATCCGCCAAGGCGCGCCGGACCTTCTGAGAGCGTGCCGAGCCGCGCGTCAGCCCTCGTTCTTCGCGACCCCACGGAGATTCAGTCCCGCCAGGCCCACCTGCAATGCGATCAGCGCATAGGCGTGATCGTGTATCCCCCATGCGATCCAGAGCACGTTGCTGACGAGAAAAATCCAGAAGCCCCATTGTCGCCTGTCTTTCCTTTTGGAAGCAACAAGCCAGGCGGAAAGAAGTGTGGCGGCCATCGCGGGCCACTGTAGGTGTGTGAGCCAATCCATTATGAGACAAACGCGCCGAACCGTTCCGCTGAGCGCAATGGCTCGCACCATCCTCGGAGCAGCCGCAGTTCGATTCGGATCTGTATGGCTGACTCGCAGACTTCCTTTCTCGGCACACTTCGCCCAGCCAATCTCTTCCGGATTTTCAAACGCACGTTTAGCGAATGGCTCGACGACAAGGCGCCGCAGCTCGGCGCCGCCCTCGCTTATTACACCGTCTTTTCTCTCGCACCGCTGATCCTCGTTCTTCTCGCGATTATCGGAACGATCTTCCGCAATGATCCGGCGGGGGCTTGGAACAGGATTACTGAACAGATGAGTTACGTGATGGATCCGAGTGGAATCCAGGTGGTGCAGGACATCGCGAAAACCGCCGCCAAACCTTCTGCCAGCATCTGGGCCACGATTATCGGCGTGGCTCTGGCGCTTTTCGGAGCAAGTGGAGTCTTCGGGGCGTTACAGGACGCGCTCAACACCATTTGGGGCGTGAAAGCAAAACCGGGCAACGCAATCTGGGCCTATCTGCGCGTGCGGTTTCTCTCCTTCACCATGGTTGCCGGCGTCTGCTTTCTGCTCCTGGTCACACTCACCGTGGAAGCCATGCTGAAAGGATTTAGTCACTACATCCAATCTGCGTTGCCCGGCGGCTTGACAATCGCATTCTCGGTTTATCTCGTGGTGGATCTCTGCCTCGTGATCCTGCTCTTCGCGATGATGTTTAAGTTTCTTCCGGATGTGACTGTGCAATGGCGCGACGTCTGGGTTGGCTCCGCGATGACGGCGATCCTTTTCCTAATCGGAAAGTGGGCCCTCGGCTTCTATCTCGGCAGCGGGGCAGCCGGTTCGGCCTACGGCGCGGCGAGCTCGCTCGTGACGTTGTTACTCTGGATTTATTACTCCTCGCAGATCCTGCTTTTTGGCGCGGAATTCACGCAGGTCTACGCGAATACCTGCGGCTCCGGCGCAACGCCGAGCAGGCATGCGGTCGCGGTGAACAAACATTGCGCATGATCAAGGCTGTGGCGTCGAGTGAGATTGCGTCGCTGTCATCGGTTCGCGCATTCCAACTGATTCAACGTTCCACCTGAGTGTCCGTCATCTGCATCACCGGCGGGATTGCTACTGGCAAATCGTCCTTCAGCGATAACCTTCGGGCCCTCCTTCCCGCGGCCACGTTCTTCGACGCGGATCGCGCGGCGCGGGAGCTGACCAGGGACGACGCCGAGGTGCAGGCGCTGATTAGGGAAATCTTCGGCGCCGGGATCTATTCGGCCGAGGGAGACTTGAATCGCGCGGAGCTCCGCGCCATAGTGTTCGCCGACCCGGAAAAGAAACGCGCGCTCGAGCAGATTCTGCATCCACGCATCCGGCGTCAGT
>JACCTI010000180.1 GCA_013812515.1 Chthoniobacterales bacterium | reverse complement strand
ATGCGCGGATCGGGCATCGCATTTGCCACGTTGCTCGGGGGAGCGGCCAACGAGGGACCAATGCCGCGGATGAGAACTTTCTTGGGCACGCTCCCGCTGATGATGAAACCGCCAATTCCGACATTGTTGCCTGTCTGCACGAACAAACGAGTAGAGATATTCGCCAGAAACGCTGTCCCCGGTTCGAAGGCGAGGCCACCGGCATTAACATTTGTGGCAAACGTCGTCTGCGTTCCAGCCGGTGTGATCTTCAGAATTACCTGGGTAGCAAAATTCGCGACAAAGAGATCTCCGTTTTTGTCGAAGGCAAGTTGTCGCGGCGCAGCTAACCGCCTGGCAAAGACTGTCCGAGCTCCCGTTGGCGTAAACCTTAAGATTTTGCCGGTACTGAAATCTACCTCGTACAAATTGCCTGAGGTGTCGAACGCCAGGCCGAGCGGAGTAGCTAGATTACTGGCAAAAGGGGTCTTTGTGCCGGCCGTGGTGATCTTCGTGATGCGATTAGCATTGGCCTCTGAAACGAAAAGGTTCCCAGCAGGATCGAACGCCAAACCCGCTGGACCACTCAGTCCCTCCGCAAAAACAGTTCGCGAGCCATCTGCGGCATACTTGTAGATCACGCCGGCTGAAGCATCAGCTGCGAAAAGACTGTCCGCGTTGTCGAAAGCCAGCCCAGCCGGATCTATCAAGGAGCCGAAAGTCGTCTGGCTTCCTGTGGGCGTAATCTTGACGATGGTATTGGCTTCCGTGTCCGACGCGAAGAGGTTCCCTTTGCTATCGAACGCGAGCCAATCAGCAAACGGCCCGGCCGCGAATGTGCTCCTCACGCCAGCAGGAGTAAACTTCTCGACGCTGCGGACGCTTAATTGCCCGCTGTACAAATCGCCGGGCGCAGCGTGCGCGGTGCCACAGATAGAAGTGGTTGCGAGCGCGAAAGCGAAAACAATTGAGAACGGCAGAACCTTAAATTTCATAGTCGCTAAAACTAATTGCAAAGGGATTGTCAGATGTGCGTGGAGTCTACAAACATTTACTAAAAACGACAAATGGAAAGTACCTGAAGGCCACCGAAATTGATCAGATTGACTCGGCACAGAGGCTCTGACACAGCAATTTCGCGACCATAGGAGGTTTGCCAAGCGTCATCGTTGGATTTTCAAGGGGTCGTAGAGGCGTTTCAGGACCTGCTAATTGGTTGTGTAACTCCAATTTAGCGTTACTCCCCCTCGGTGTTTCAGTTAGGTGATACGGAAACAAAGCGAAGGAAATGCAAAAACGGGTAGGGCTGATTGGAGCCCTACCCGTCCATTGCGATAATCTGCTCGTTTAGGCTGTCGCAAACTTCCGACGCAGGCCTTCGATTCCCACTATGGCGATCCCGAGAAGCGCAATAGCTGAACCCCCGTCTGGCACCTGTCCGCCTGGAGCTGGAGCCGTCTCGGAGGCCTGAAGGAGCGTAAAGCGGAACCCGTTGCCAGTTCCTTGAACACTAAAGGTGGCCCTTGTGTCCTCAAATCCCGTGATGCGCGCAACGCCCAAGCCAGACAAGCTGAAAGTGCCAGGGGTGAAGGTCGCCGAAATCAACTTCGTGAGGTCGAACGAAAAGGTTTTCCCACCCGACGTGAAGCTGTATTGAGGCGTGTTGTTTGACAGTAAGGTGGCGTCGGTGCCCGACCCGCTGAAGCTGATGTTCGCAAAGAAGGCAGTGGATCCCTCCGTTCCAGAATAGTCTCCAGTGGCAAAATTCACCACCACGGGTGGTGCGAAATCAATTGTGGTAACACCGTTGCTCTGTGAAGCAGTGCCGCCGTTTGGCGCTTGGAATCCGACAGTACCCTGTATCATTACCGCCTGTGCTGTCGAAGCGAGGCCGCCAATTACAGTTGCCGCTACAACGGCTAAGATTGTTTTTGTTAATTTCATTTTCTCTCCGGTTTTGTTGTTGTGGCGTCCAGCTTTCGCGAGCGCCGAGTATTTCTTACACGCATCAGTAGCACATCGGATGCCAACTGTAAGATGAACGACGTAAGCCTCTGAGGGGTAGGAGGATCGAGATTAGGTGCTTTTCGCAGCAGCGACACTTAGCAGCTTAGTTTGTAAAGTTTTCCGACGTAAAGTATGATTGGGATTGAAGTGCCCGGTCAAACTCCCAACAATCCTGGCCTTCTCTTTTACGTGAATGCGAGGAAATGCAAATTCTCCCGACGCATGAGCGATGGATGTGGACATCTGGCGCCGTATCACCAACGGTGGACACGCGAGACATAATGAATTGCGGTCGAAGGTAGAATCTTTCGCAAGCTCCTGCCCATCGACCGTTTCTTACAGAATACTGCCTGGCTGGTACGATCATTTACGGCAATTCAACGGGTTCCGCGATCACTCCGCATGGAACCCCTTGAGCGCTTCCTTGGCTTTTTGGGCTAATTGCGGAGGCAAACCTTCGGCTACCGCACGGGATAGAAGATCCAGACCTTCGGATTCGTGTGCCGCCGCCAGATGCGACATGCCTAGGAAGTAAAGTGATTTCGCCTCCAAAGGCGTGATTCTTCCGCTCTCCTCAAACAACTGGATTGCACGAGAGAACTCTTTTTTCTGATAAGCTATCACACCAAAAATGCGCGTGAGTTCTGGGTCAGCCGCGAGTGTTTTGCGCGCCTTTGTGGCTAATTCAGATGCTTTTCCCGTGGTGCTCGGGTCTTCGGAGTAAATCGCTGCCAGGTACTTTTGAGCCGGTGCGAAGTCAGGGAATTGCTTTAGCACGTCCGAGTAGATCGCCTCAGCCGCGTTCGTGTCGCCGCGGCGCATCTGGATGGCAGCCTTGGCCATCAACGCAGGAACGTACCCGGCGCTGACCGAGAGTGTCTTGTTTATCTCTCCCTCGGCTGAGATCAGATCCTTCCCTGCTCCCTCTAACGCAGTCAGCGTCAGGAATGTCTTGGCATCCTCAATTTCCCGCGGCATGGACGGGAGTTTCAAAATGCGTTCCATTGTCATTCGCGCTTCCAACACGTTCCCCTGGCTGTATGCGGCCCAAGCCAGATCATGAAGAATCACTGGATCGTCTCCGATCTGACGTGCGCTTTCCTGCAGAAGACTATAGGCCCAGGGAAAGTTGCCCGTCTGATAAGCTATTGAGCCCAGCCGCGCAGCAGCCTTGGGATCAGTTGGCGCGAGTTCACGTGCCTTTTTCGCATAGTCGAACGCTTTCTCTTTGTTCTTCAATGGGCCGCCGTTGAGCTGAGCCAATTTCACGGCAGCGGAAACAAGCTTCGGATTTGCTTTATACGCCCGCTCGTACGCACCGGCGGCCTTCGGAAATTCGCCCTGGGTTTCATACGAGTCGCCGAGACGCATTAACGCCACGGGATCATTGGGTTGTTCGCGCACAAGCGCTTCCATATCTGCAGTCGAGAGTTGTTTCGGATTCCCTTCTGCATCGCCCAAGAGTGCAAGGCGGCGGGTT
>JACCTI010000173.1 GCA_013812515.1 Chthoniobacterales bacterium | reverse complement strand
TCCGAGAAAGACCTCCTGGCAGAACTCGAAAAAGAAAAGACCGATTACAACAGATGAAGGGACATGATTTTTTCGCGCTCGGCAATCGCGCCGTTCGCGCGACCGTCGATTAGCTCGGGTTCGATGCTCTCGCGGCAATTTCCAAGGAAGGGCGCCCTCTAGGCAGCCCTTGTTTTCTGCGCCGATTTGGAGGGCAATGCTGTCATTGCCACGCGCGCATGGCGACGACAGGAGCGTCGCCCTCCAGAAAATCAGTCGTTAGGCCGAGATCGCTTCCGCCTGCGGAACCGGATCAACCCACTTCCCGTGTTCGCGGATCAAATCCTGCAGACGATCCACTGCTTCCGCTTCGGGAATATTAAACTTCACCGCCGTCTTCCCGACGTAGAGATTGATCTTCCCGGGCGCGCCGCCGACGTAACCGAAATCCGCGTCCGCCCTTTCGCCGGGGCCGTTCACGATGCAGCCCATGACTGCGATCGTTACTCCTTTGAGATGCGAGGTCGCTTCTTTGATCCGGGCGGTTGTGGTCTGCAGATTGAAGAGCGTCCGCCCGCACGAGGGGCAGGCCACGTAATCGGTCTTGAAAATGCGCGAGCGGGCCGGGCACTCGAAGAGGCGCGACGCGCTCTAGAAATTCTCAAGCGAGCTTATTCGGACGAAGAGCACTCTGATTTTGTTCGGGCCTGGATCCCCCTGGGCAAAGCCCTCACCCAGACGGGTGAGATCGCGGAAGGTGAGAGAGTCCTGCGACGTGCCCTGGTGGTAGGAGAGAAAAAGCTGCCGCCGAAACACCGCTGGATCGCAAGCACCCAAGGCGCACTTGGAGAGAATCTGGCGCTGCAGGAGCGCTACGGGGAAGCGCACGAACTTCTGCAAACTTCCTACGACAACATGAAGAGCAGTCTCGGTGAGAAAAACCCCTCCACCTTGGCGGCGGCGGAGCGATTGCAGAAGTTCCAGCAAGCCCGCGCCGAGTAGGCCGGAAAATAATCATTCGCACCTTTGCGGACGCCTTCAGAAAAATGATTCGCTGAAGCTTCACCGCTATTTTCTTCTCATGAGCGTTCAGGAAATCGAGACCGCCGTCGCTTGCCTTTCGAGAGAAGAGCTTCTCCGCTTCTCGCAATGGTTCGAAGAGTATGTCGCCGAGAAGTGGGGACCGCCAGATTGAGGCGAATATCCTGGCTGGCCGCTTCGACGCTGCGGGCAAGCGTCCCGTGGCTGATTACAATGCCGGACGCTGCGGACAAAGAATTTCATCGCCGGAAAAGCGCGCGCTTCCTGCAAGGAGGTCAGGCTTCCAGCCCGATTCGGCCGCCATGCTTCCAGCATGGCGTTTATCCGAATCAGCCAGAATGGCGGCGTCCCTTGCCGCGCGCCCGTTTCATGATGGAGTATTTGCATGCGCGAGGAGATGTCGCGGCGAAAGGCGGCGCGGCTGATTGCGGCCAGCGCGGCGGGTTTGCTCCTCTCGCGCAACCGCGCGGTGGCCCAGAACAAAGATTCCATCATCCAGCGCGCCATCCCCTCCACCGGCGAAGAACTCCCCGTCATCGGTCTGGGCACGTGGCAGGCCTTTGATGTGGGGACATCCGCGGCCGAACGGGAACCACTGCGAGAAGTGCTGGCGCGCCTCGTTCAGCTTGGCGGGAAACTGATCGATTCCTCGCCGATGTATGGCCGGGCGGAAGCGGTGATCGGCGACCTGACGGGCAAGTTACAGCCGCGGGAAGCGTTGTTCCTCGCCACCAAAGTCTGGACGACTGGACGCGGCGCGGGGATCAAGTCGATGGAACGCTCGTTAGACCTCCTTCAGACGAAGCGCATCGATCTTATGCAGGTGCACAATCTGGTCGACGCGCGGACGCACCTGGCGACGCTGCGGGAATGGAAGCAGCAGGGGCGCGTCCGTTACATCGGGATCACGCATTATACGGCGAGCAGCCATGCGGAAGTCATCCGGGTGCTGGAGAAGGAGCCGGTGGATTTCGTCCAAATCAATTACTCTTTGATGGAACGCGAAGCCGAAGATCGTGTTCTGCCGGTCGCGAGGGACCGGGGGATTGCCGTGATCGCGAATCGGCCTTTTGGTGGCGGCGGATTGTTCGGACGCGTGCGCAGCAAGCCGTTGCCGGATTGGGCGGCGGAGTTCGATTGCACCTCGTGGGCGCAGTTTTTCCTGAAATGGATTGTCGCAAATCCGATTGTGACCTGCGCGATTCCGGCAACGAGCAATCCGCGTCATCTGGAAGACAACATGCGGGGTGGCATTGGCCGGCTGCCTGACGCGAGGATGCGCCAGCGGATAGTTGAAGCGGTCACAGCGCTTTAGCGCGCATCGATCGCTTCAAAACCAGCGATAAATCGCCTCACGTCGGCGTGCCGGCAGCGAGGACCGGCGACACGACAGTTTCGTCGACGGGCTCCTCCTGCGATTGCAGATAGGTCTTCTCGCGATAATGACGCGCGACAAAGATATAGACGACGGCAGTCGCCAACATCAGCAGGACGAAGAATCGAAAATAAGAAGACGACGCTGTTTCCATGGGCATGCCGTAATTCCGCAGCCAAGGGATGACGATCAAGTTAAGCAGGGCGACCAACTCGTTGCCGAGGAAAACGACGAAAAGCCAAAGTGCCATGACGGCACTCTTCATTTTGTTCGGTGCTTGCGTATAAGAAAATTCCAACCCTGTGATGGAAACCATCACTTCCCCCGCAGTAAGAATAAAGTAAGCGAGCATTTGCCACCAGACGGAGGGCTTTCCGCCACCTTCGATCGAGAGCTGAATCCCCCAGATCACGACAAAAGAGAGGGAGGTGAGAAACAAACCTATCCCGATTTTGCGCAGCGGCGTAAGCAGGAAAACGCGGCCAAATAAGGGATAAAGGACATAATTGAAGAATGGGATCATCGCCAAGACCAGCAGACCATTTGCGACCTGCACCTGCTCCGGAAACAAGGTCAGTCCCAAGAAATTCAAATCGAGGTGCCGCGCCTGTAAAGTCCACGCCCCGCCGCTGCTTTGGTCCCAAAGCGCCCAGAAGACGACGACAAAGGCGTAGATAATCGCCAATCGGCCCAGAGCGCTCATGCCCTCCCGGCTGGCGAATTGCTTGAAGAATTGCGACCGGGCGGGCGGGATATGGACAAATTTTTTGCGCCCCATCCAGAAGATGACGGTGGCGAGAAACATGAGAAGGCCCGGCAGACCGAAAGCGTAATGCGGGCCCCAGTTTGGATTGTTTAAAAGGATCGGGCAAAGATAGATCGAGACCGCAGACCCGGCATTGATCGAAAAATAGAACCAGCCGAAGACTTTCGAGAGCAGGTGCTTATTCGAGTTTCCAAATTGATCGCCCACGTTGGCCGACACGCACGGTTTGATCCCTCCGGCTCCGAAAGCAATCAGCATCAAGCCTAGCGCGAGGCCGATCCGTGTGTCGTTCAGAGCAAGGGCTAGATGCCCCATGCAATAAACAATCGAGAGGTAGAAAATCGTCCGATACTTTCCCCAAAAACCATCCGCCAGAATTGCGCCCAGAATGGGCAGAAAGTAGACAGCCGCGACGAACTGATGGAACCAACCGGTCGCCTGCGACTCGCTCATGGTATCGCGGACGCCGCTGCTGTTCATTAGATACTGAGTCATGAAAATGATCAGGATGGAGCGCATCCCGTAAAACGAGAACCGCTCGGCCGCTTCGTTGCCGATGATGTACGGCACGCCCGGCGGCATCGTCTTGATGTTCGGCGG
>JACCTI010000140.1 GCA_013812515.1 Chthoniobacterales bacterium | reverse complement strand
CCACTGATGCGTTCCGGGGACACCTTCGTAAACGAATTTATTGCCTTCACCTTTCGGCATTCCGTCTGGTGTCGTCTCGATCCCGCCTCCCGGCGTCGCCCATGTTTTGCCGCCGTCATCGGAACGCTGAATGATTTGTCCGAACCAGGAGCTGCTCTGCGAAGCGTAAATACGGTTTGGATCAACCGGAGAACCCTTCACGTGATACAGCTCCCAACCGGCAAAGTGCGGACCGCTGATGTTCCACTCCTCGCGCTTACCATCCGCCGTGAGGATAAACGCGCCTTTGCGTGTCCCGACTAAAACTCGTACTCCGCCCATGATTACTCCTCGTGGTCAGTAGTGTTCTACCCTTGAAAGCGGCTGATTGCCGTTCGCAGATCGGCCACATCCTTTCGCGCCACGTCCCACAAAGACTTCGGCGATGACGACATCATAGCCATGGATCAAGACTTTGCGCATCGCGATGATTTCGCGCCACGGAATCTCTGGCTGGGACGCACGCCATTCTTCCGGCAAACGCGTCGCTGCTTCGCCGATCAATTCGATACAACGCTCCAACGCGCGACGAAATTCGCCATTCGTCTCCAAATCGTTCCTTCCGCGGCTCTCGATCAGAGCCGCTACTTCATCCGCGAACTCCACGATCTGACGCAGCGTGAGGCTTAGGTCACGACCGCTCATAGATTGTCAAGGCTGCATCGCGATGTGATCGCGAAAGGCTGGATGAAGTTGTGAACAAAAGTCGACCTTGTGCCCCAGGATGGATCCGAGCTCGTCAGCGAAAGCGAAATAACGCAAGCCCAAGCCACGAACGGCGCCAGGGGCAAACTCCGCGAGCACGTCAACATCGCTGCGGAGGGGATCAAAATCGCCGCGCAAGACCGAACCAAAGAGCGACAGCGTTCGGATGCCTCGTTCACGGCAAAAGCGCGCAATTCTCTCTCGATCGATAGTGATCGGCAGATCAGCAGTGGTCATTTTCCGGAGCAGACTAACATCGGCGCAGGATGGGTGAGCAAGCCGATGTTCCTACTTCGCAATACAGACATTCTTCGGCTCCGTGAAGAAGTGGAGCGCTTCATTGCCGCCTTCACGTCCCACGCCGCTCTGCTTCATCCCGCCAAATGGCACACGCAGATCGCGCACGAGCCAGCAATTCACCCAGACGGTCCCGGTGTGGATTTGCTCCGCGACGCGGTGTGCGCGGTTCAGATTTTGGGTCCAAACGCTCGACGCGAGTCCGTAATCACAGTCGTTGGCGTAATGGATAACTTCCTCTTCGCGATCGAAAGGAGTAATCGAAACGACGGGTCCGAAGATCTCTTCGCGATTGGTGCGGCATGACACGGGCAGGTCCGTGATCACGGTTGGGCAGAAGAAGAAACCGTCCTTGCAACGCTCGTTAGGCGCGGCCGGAGGCGAACCGCCCACCGCGACTTTGCCTCCTTCGTGCTGCGCGAGATCGACGTAGAATTTCACCTTCTCCACCTGAACTTTCGAGACGATCGCACCTTGCTCTGTGCTCTTCTCGAGCGGGTCTCCAACCTTCAGCCTGCCGGTTTCGTCGGTGAAACGCTGAACGAAAGTTTCGTAGGCCGGTCGCTCGACGAAAATACGCGAGCCGCACAAGCAAACCTGCCCTTGATTTGCGAACGAGGAGCGCAAGCTGCCGGTGATCGCCGCGTCCAGGTCAGCGTCGGCGAAGACGATGTTCGGGTTCTTGCCACCGAGCTCGAGCGAGACTTTCTTGAAGAGCGGCGCGCACGTCTCCGCCACTTTCCTGCCCGTTACGGTGCCGCCAGTGAACGAGACCGCCACCACCTTCGGATGCGCGGTAATGGCAGAGCCGACGTTCTGTCCGGTGCCCTGGATAATATTGAGCACACCGTTCGGCAGACCAGCCTCACGACAGGTCTCGCCTAACAAGTAAGCGGTCATGGGCGTCAGCTCGCTCGGCTTTGCGACCGCTGTGTTTCCGCACGCGATCGCGGGAGCGATCTTCCAGCTCAGGAGATAAAGCGGGAGGTTCCAGGGCGAGATCAGGCCGACGACACCAAGCGGCAGGCGCAGGGTGTAGTTGAATGCTACGCCATCGGTGACATGTGCCTCGTTTTCCGTGTGCAGAATCGCGGTCGCGAAGAAGCGGAAATTCGAGGCGGCGCGCGGGATGTCGAGATTCCGCGCGAGCGAGAGCGGTTTGCCCGTGTCGATGGACTCGGCGCGCGCGAGCTTATCGAGATCGCGCTCAATCAGGTCGGCGATACGAAGGAGAATGCGCGATCGGTCTGCGGCTGGCGTCCGTGACCAGCCGGGAAATGCTTTCTGCGCGGCGGACACGGCAAGCTCGACGTCGCGCTGATCGCTATCTGGCACAAGCGAGTAAGGCTTGCCCGTTGCCGGCTCGATATTCTCGAGGTACTTGCCCCCGATCGGCTCGACGTATTCGCCATCGATGAAGTTGAGAATTCGCACTTGCTCGCCTGCCGCAGATTGTCCTTTTTCCGTCATTGGTTAGCCGGTTTAAATCTCTTCCAGGATCGCGCGTGCCGCCGTGTGGCTCGCCCCATCGCGGCCCAGCTTCGCCATCACTTCGTCGAACTCGGAGATCATCAGGCTACGAGCTTCCGGGTCGTTCATCAATCGCAGCAGCGCATTTGCGATCCCCTTGGGTGTTGCGCGGTGTTGAATAAACTCGGGCGCAATTTCACGGCCGGCGAGCACGTTCGGCATCCCGAGGTGCTTTACTTTCACCACAAGGCGCGCGGCTAAATACGTGAGCCATGCAACGCGATAAACCAGCACGAAAGGGAGACGGTAAAACGCGGCTTCGAGCGTCGCCGTCCCCGAAGCAACCATCCCAGCGTGCGCACGCTGCATGAGCGAAGCAGCGCCGTCCGTGAGGACATCCACGTTTCTCAAGCTTGTCGCACGAACCATCGACTCGATCTCGCGCGTGAGCGTAGGCGAGGCAGCGGCGATCTGAAATCTCGTCTTCGGCTCAACCCGGGCGATCCGCGCCGCGGCCTGGAGCATCGCCGGCAGGATCTTTCGAATCTCACGCAGCCGGCTGCCAGGAAGGATTGCGATGAGGTCGGGCTCTCGCGCTTCGCTCGTTTTCTCCGCGCTGAGACTCTCGAGCATCGGATGACCGACGAAGACTGTCCGGAGGCCGGACTGGTTGTAGAGCTCCGCTTCGAACGGGAAGATGCAGAGCATTAGGTCGAGATACTGCGCCATCTGCGGAATGCGGCGCCGATTCCACGCCCAGACCTGCGGGCTTATGTAGTAGATGATCCTTAGCCGCGGCAAAGCGCGCCGGAGCGCACGCGCCAGACGAAGATTGAAACCGGGATAATCGATCAGCACCACTGCATCCGGCTGCTCCTGGCGCACATCTTCGATGACGAGGCCGAACTGATGACGGAAATAGCGGTATTGCTTCAACACTTCCCAAAGTCCAAGGACAGCGGACCGATCGCTCCAATCCACGAACTCCCCGCCCGCGATCTTTTTCATCCGCGGACCGCCCCGTCCGAAAAAGCGCAACGTGCGGTCGGATTGCGCCAACGCCTCGAGCAGCGCCGCGCCATGCGTGTCGCCGCTCGCTTCGCCCGCGACAAAGTAGAGGCGTTTAGACACTGCGAGCCGGCTGGATGCGCTTCGTGATCTCGACGGCCAATTCCAGCGCAGCCGTCGCCTGGAACCCGGAAACCTTCGGCGCGCGGCCCGTCGTGGCGCATTCGAGGAAAGACGCGAGTTGTCGCCGCAGCGGCTCTTCGCGCTCGATCTCGACCTCGCTGCGATCGATGCCGGTGGCCGAGCGGCGATGGATTTCACCGGTTTGGTTTTGGTAGTCGAGCGAGAGATAAGCGTCCTCCTGAAAGACGCGAATTTTGCGCACGCGCTCGGGGCTGATGCGGCTCGAAGTGATATTCGCGACGCAGCCGTTCTCGAACCGAATCCGCGCGTTCGCGATATCTTCACCGCGACTCAGGACCGGGACGCCGACTGCATCGATCGTCTGCACCGCAGAGCGCACGAGATGCAGAATGATCTCGAGATCGTGAATCATCAGGTCGAGCACTACGCCAATATCGGTGCTGCGATTTGGATAAGGAGAAAGGCGGTGCGCTTCGATGAAGCGGGGATGCGTGAGCCGTTCTTCGAGCGCGCTGAGCACGGGGTTGAATCGCTCCACGTGACCGACCTGCAAGACCAACTGCCGCGCCGCCGCGAGCTCCGCGAGTTGCGTCGCCTGGGCGGGTAGGTCGGCGATTGGTTTCTCGATCAGGAGATGTTTGCCGCGGTCGAGGAGGTGGCGCGCAATGTCGAAATGAGTGCTCGTGGGTGTCGCGATCGAAGCCGCATCGACCCGCTCTGCGAACTGCTCGAGGGAAGCCGCGGCGGTCGTGCCGAACTCCTTCGCGAGCTGCTGGGCCTTGGCCGTGTCCGTGTCGTAGATCGCGCTGAACTCAGTCGCGGAAAGCTCCGCATAGAGACGCGCGTGATTCTTTCCGATGTGTCCGACGCCAACAACGCCGACGCGCAGTCTACTCATCACGCGGACGAAGCCGGCGTGAGCTCATGCTCGCGCAACCACGCGTAAGTGCACGCGATTCCCTCCCGCAGCGGGATTTTCGCACGCCAGCCGAGCCCATTGATTCGCGAAACATCGAGGAGCTTGCGCGGCGTGCCGTCCGGCTTGCTCAAATCGAATGTAAGCTCACCTTCGAAACCAACGACCTCGCAGATAAGCTCGCTCAATTGCCGGATCGAAATGTCTTCGCCGCAGCCGACGTTGATGATGTCCGGCGACTCATAGTTCTGGAGGAGGAAAACGCACGCATCTGCCATGTCGTCGACGTGCAGGAATTCGCGTCGCGGCTGGCCCGTTCCCCAAACCACCAGCTCGCGCGCGCCGCGTGCTTTCGCTTCGTGCGCTTTGCGCAGGAGCGCGGAAAGGACGTGCGATGAAGTGAGGTCGAAATTGTCGTGCGGTCCGTACAAATTCGTCGGCATCGCGGAGATGAAGGTCTCGCCGTACTCCGCGGCGTAGGCCTGGCACAGCTTGATCCCCGCGATCTTCGCGATCGCGTAGGCGTCGTTCGTCGGCTCGAGTGGTCCGGTCAGCAGCGCGTCTTCCAGGATGGGCTGGGGCGCGCACTTCGGATAAATGCACGAGCTGCCGAGGAAGAGGAGCTTGCGGACGTCGTGTGTGTGCGCGGCCGTGATGACGTTGTTCTGAATGCGCAAATTCTCCAGGAGGAACTCGACCGGATAGTCGCTGTTCGCCTTGATGCCGCCGACCCTGGCTGCCGCCAGGACCACAAACTCCGGCTTTTCGTAGGCAAAAAATGCGGCCACGGCCGCTTCATCGCCGAGGTCCAACTGCCCACGATCACGCGTCACGACATTGCGGAAGCGCTGTGCAGCAAGTACACGCACGATCGCGCGACCGACGAGACCGCGATGACCTGCAACGAAGATTTTAGCTGACTCCTCCATGGTGGCCCGGGTGCGGTTTACCATTTTCTTTTTTGAGGTCCTACGCAATCCTCAGTTCGTGCCCAAACCAGAATCGCGACTGCGGGCGCGGAAGACGTACAAGCTCCACAGCGGAGCAGGCGATGGGGAAACAATGGGCGCCGGAGAGGCGCTCATGATCGTGTACGCGCGGGATGAGAGCAGCCTCGCGTCTGTGCTGCCGCTGCTCGAAAGAGCAATCGAGATTGGCTGAAGATGCGACGGCCTGCGCTCATCCTTTTCTGCGGTCTGGCGATGGCCCGGGCGCAGACTCTGTCTCCATTGCCGCCAACGCCAGCAGCCACCCTGATTCCGTGGCTCCTGGAGGAGAAAGAAGAGCTGACGCAGTTGCCCTGGCGCGATGTGATTTTCTACACCACCGGCAAGAAGGTCCTCGCGATCAACCCCACGGATGAAACCGATCAGCGCGTCCTGACACAGATCGGGAGTGCACTCGACGAGCTGCTCAAGCGGATGAGCGCGCCGGACAGTCCGGTGCAAAATTCCGCCCGGATCAATGAAGTCAGCACTTCGTTCGAGAACATGATCCGCCATCTCTTGGACGCTGCGCCGGGGCTGAGCTGCGACTTTCCTAAGACCGTGGAGGGACGCGTGCAGCGCTCCGGTTATCCGGATCTGCGGCTGGTCGACACGCGCACGGGGCGCGTTTATTACGTCGACCCGAAACTCTACGCGGCGGGTAGTCGCGCGAGCAGTTTCCGCACGTTTTACTTCGAGCCGAAGATCGCCACGAATAAAGTGCTCGATGACGCAGTGCATCTCGTCCTCGGGGTTGAACACGAACCACGCAGCGCCGGGCATTGGAACTTCACGCGGTGGGATATCGTGGATCTCGCCCATTTGAAGGTGCGGCTGAAGGCCGAATTTCAGGGGAGCAATCACGATATCTACCGCCCCGATGCCATCGTCGGCACGAGCGCGAAGGAATAGACGTTGCCCGGCCCGAGGCCGGAAGTATTGGTTAACGATGCTGGTGGAAGCACCGACCGCCCTTGAGTTCGACACGATCGACGATGTCCTGCACGACATTGCGGCGGGAAAGATCGTGATCGTGACCGACGACGCAGACCGCGAGAACGAGGGCGATCTGGTGATGGCGGCGGAGAAAGCCACGCCGGAAGCGGTCAACTTCATGACGAAACATGGCCGCGGCTTGATTTGCGTGCCGGTTTCGAACGAGCGCGCGGAGCAGCTCGGCTTACAGCGAATGGTTGCGCAGAACCGCGAGATGTACCGCACCGATTTCACTGTCTCGGTCGACGCCGGGCGTGGTGTGACAACCGGCATCAGTGCGCACGATCGTTCGGCGACGATCCGGACGATTGCTGATCTGCAATCGAGACCAGAAGATCTTGTTCAGCCGGGGCATATCTTTCCGCTCCGCGCGAAGGATGGCGGCGTGCTGCGGCGCGCCGGTCACACAGAAGCAGCCGTGGACCTGGCGCGAATGGCTGGTCTTCAGCCGGCCGGTGTTCTGTGCGAGATCCTGCACGATGACGGCACGATGGCGCGGCTCCCTGAGCTGATCGAATTCAAGAGACGCCACGGCCTTCGCATCTGCACAATCCAAAGCCTCATCGCGCAGCGCCGCTTGAAGGAGAAGCTGATCGCGCGCGAACAGGTCGTGAAGCTGCCGACGGACTTTGGCGATTTCGACCTGCATCTCTATCGTTCGACTCTCGACGGCTCGCATCATCTGGCGCTGGTCAAAGGCACCATTTCGAGCACGGAGCCCGTCCTCGTGCGTGTGCACAGCGAGTGCCTGACTGGTGACGTTTTTGGCTCGCGTCGGTGCGACTGCGGCAATCAACTGCACGCTGCTCTGCAGCAAATTTCCGAAGCGGGCGACGGCGTGCTCGTTTACATGCGGCAGGAAGGTCGCGGGATTGGACTGGCCGCGAAGATTCACGCCTACAAACTCCAGGAGGAAGGGCTCGATACGGTGGAAGCCAATGCGAAGCTTGGGTTCGGAATGGACCTGCGCGATTACGGATTGGGCGCGCAGATTCTTTTCGATCTGGGGGTGCGTAAGTTTCGCTTCCTAACGAACAATCCGAAGAAAGTCGTGGGTCTCGAAGGCTACGGTATCCAGATGGTCGAGCAGGTGCCGATTCGCAGCGAAGCGAATCCGCATAACGCGAAGTATCTCGAAACCAAACGCGTCAAAATGGGGCATCTTCTTTGATCGCTGATTTTGACGGCTGATTTCTGCTTGTGTCGACCGCCGTTCCGCCGCGCCCTGAAGTTGTAGGCCACCAGCGCCAGTTCACGATCGTAGCGAGCCAGTTCAACCCGGAGTTTGTGCAGGGTCTGGTGAATCACGCGACGGAGGAGCTGCGTCAGCTGGCGCCCGGCGCGCTGCTCACACTGCATCGGGTGCCCGGAGCATTTGAGATCCCGATCGTCGTGCGCGAGGTCGCGCTGCAAAAAACGGCTGACGCGGTCCTCGCCCTCGGCGTGATTCTGAAAGGCAGCACCACTCACGCCGAGCATCTCAGCCATTCCGTCACAAACGCGCTCCAGCAGATCGCCCTGGAACATGGCGTGCCGGTGATCAACGCGGTGCTCGCTTTCGAAAACGAATTGCAGGCGCGGGAGCGGTGCCTCGAGAAGAGGATCAACCGAGGGATTGAAGCGGCACGGGTCGCGATCCAAATTGCCAATCTGATGTCTGAGCTGCGGGCGAAGTAACGTATGGGAAAAAGGCGCATGGGCCGGCAGGCGGCCGTTCAGTTTCATTTCTGGCGCGACGCGCATCGCGGCCGCGCGCCCGAGAAAATGGATGAGTTTTGGGATTTCTGTCCGGCGAAACCAAATGTGCGCGCCTTCGCGCAGCCGTTAATTGACGGGATGGTCGCTTATCAACCGGAGATTGATGAGCGCATCGCGCGTTACACTGAGAATTACGACCTGAACCGCATTTCGCCCGTCGATCGCGCGGTGCTGCGGCTGGCGATTTTCGAACTCCTGCATCGCGAGGACATTCCGCCGGTCGTCTCCATCAATGAAGCGATCGAGCTCGCAAAAACCTTCGGTGGACCTGACTCGGGACGGTTCGTGAACGGCATCCTCGACCGCGTGAAGGACGATCTCTCGCGGCCGCTGCGGGAAGCGGCGCCGGCACCGCCCGGCCAGTTGTAGCCGAGGGTGCTACCCCGGCTGCGAGGCAACCGTTTATCATGGCGTCCAGCGGCCGGGGTCAACGCCCACGGCTACAACAACGCCGAAGCGCGCATGTCCACTCGGCACCAAGGAGTAATCGATCCCCACCTACAACAACTGGGTCTGCTGCGCGCGGACCATGATCACGTCCTGGCGAAAACGTTTTTCAAGCTCGTGCCGATACTCGCGCCACCAGGTCACGTCCAGCTCCAAAGCCATGACTTCAAAGATAACAATGTCATCGCGGCTGGTGTGGTTCTCGTTCAGCTTCCAAAGCCCTTCGGCTGGAGCGCGAGTGTAAACGGTTAAGCCGCCAAACTGCTCCGTGAGCTCCTGACGCACCCGGCGCAACTCCTCGCGCGGGAATGGCTCCTGCGCATTATCGTGAATGGGCAGGAAAATTTGGACGAGGTGCATGGCCTTAGCCTAACGAGTAATGGCAGGCAGCACTCGCCCGCTCACTTCACCGAAGCCGACGCGATAACCGTCGCCTTCCGCCCAGCCACGGATCGTCAGGGCGTCGCCGTCTTCGAGCCACTTTCTCGTCTCGCCGTTCGGAAGGGTCAGCGGGTTCGCGCCGCGCCAGGTAAGCTCCAGCATGCAGCCGCGCGATTCCTCGCTCGGTCCGCTGATCGTGCCGCTGGCGAGCAAGTCTCCCGGTTGCAGATTGCAGCCGCCGACCGTGTGATGCGCCAGCTGTTGCGCGATGCTCCAGTAGAGATTCTGAAAGTTGGTGCGCGTGATGACATGCGGCGCCACCATCGTCGCGGTTTGCAGCTGGGCCTCCAATTGAATGTCAAAGGTAGAGTCGTTAGGTGCGCGCAGATACGGAAGAGGCTCGGGCTCTTGTGGCGGCAGCGGCTTCCGGAATGGCGCGAGCGCATCGAGCGTCACAACCCAGGGGGAAATGCTCGTGCAGAAATTCTTGGCCAGGAACGGACCGAGCGGCTGATACTCCCACGCCTGCACGTCGCGCGCGCTCCAGTCGTTCATGAGCACCATGCCAAAAATATGCTCGTCCGCTCGCTCGATTGGCACCGGCTCGCCGAGCCCGTTGCCCGGACCAATGAGGAAGGCCATCTCCAATTCATAATCGAAGCTGCGGCTCGGTCCGAAGATCGGCGCATCGGCGTCCGGCGGTTTGGTCTGCCCGTATGGACGCCGCACGTCGGTCCCGCTCACCACAAGCGAGCTGGAGCGGCCGTGATAACCGACGGGCAGCCATTTCCAATTTGGCATGAGCGCATTCTCCGGACCCCGAAGCATCGTGCCCACGTTGTGCGCGTGGTGATAGGACGAATAGAAATCCGTGTAATCGCCGATGTGGGCCGGCAAGTGCATGGTCACATCGCGCTGCTGATGGAAGGCGTGATCGCGCAGGCCCGCATTGTCCCTCAGCTCGGGCGTTTCCGCCGCGAGCAGATGCTGGATAATCTCGCGTGCTCTGCGCCAGGCCGGCCGGCCTAACGAGAGAAACGAATTGAGCGAGTCTTGCGCGAAGACCGCGCTCTTTGAGAGCTCGGGCGTGCGAAATGTTCCCTGCTCTTCGAGCACCGAAAGATCCAAAACAAGGGCACCTATGGCAACGCCGACCCGAGCGTTGCCCTGCGCGGGCCGGAACACTCCGTAGGGCAGATTCTCCAGCGGAAAATGCGAATCGGGAGCGACGTCAATGAACGAGCGGAGAGGCGTAAACATCGGTCAAAAGAGATTCAGCGCCCGAAGATCTTCGCGCGGATCGTCGAAGCTACAGCTTCCCAGCGAGGTGACCAGTTCACGTTGGGCTTTGATGCGCTCCGCGTTGAGTTTTTTCCCGCGCCAGGCAAACGTCTCGTCATCGCAGACGAAGGAAGCCGGATCTTCGTCTTCCAACATGGCAGCCGTTTCTTGCACGTCCCAGTTGTGCTCAGCTCCGAGCACGCCAGCTCCGAGCACGTTGAGGAAGCCGTGCATTTTCGTCTGCACGCTCGGATGAAAGTGACGGATCGGGTGGTGCAAACCCGCGGTGAATTTGATTGGAACCCGATGTTTGGCGGCCGCGACAAGGGCGCGCGCAATCTGAATGGAAGACGGGAAAGCGGAAGCAACAACGCCGCCGGTCCGGAGCTTGAAACCCACCCTGCGCCCGCGCGCATCTCCCTGGTGTTCCGCAATCGTCGCGATCACGCGCTCGGCATCGTCCGGGCCAGCCTCGAGGAAAATCGGCGCGTCCCATGCGGTCAGCGCTTCGTGCAGCTCCGTCATGGCAACGCCCGCCCGGTTCGGCAAAGGCAATTCGATCTGGTCGATGGACGCATTGGCGCCATGCCGCTGGTTGAACTCCTTGATCGATCCCACACCGGTGCGCAGGGCGGAGAAAAATTGCGCAGGGTCGTCTGTTTTCGAGCCGAGCGCGGAAATGCGCAGCCGATGTGCGACATCGAACTCCGCCAGCCGGTCGGAAGCTTCGTCAAATTTCGCGAACGGCAGGATGAA
>JACCTI010000090.1 GCA_013812515.1 Chthoniobacterales bacterium | reverse complement strand
GTCAAGAGCTTCCACGCCGACCGACAAACGCACCAGCGAATCGGTGATGCCTAACAAGGCGCGGGTCTCCGGCGGAATCGAGCCGTGCGTCATGAGTGCCGGGTGATTGATCAGGCTCTCCACGCCGCCGAGGCTTTCCGCGAGCGAGAATAAGTGCGTGTTCTCGAGGAACCGCCGTGTGCCCGCGAGATCAGTCTCGAGCACAATCGTGACCATCCCGCCGAAGCCGCGCATCTGGCGTTGCGCGAGTTCGTGCTGCGGATGTCGCTCCAAACCTGGATACATCGTCTGCGCGACCTTTTTCTCAGTCGAAAGCCAGCGGGCGATTTCGAGTGCATTCTCGCTATGGCGCTCCATCCGCAAAGCGAGCGTCTTCAGCCCACGCATCGCGAGGAAACTGTCGAAAGGGCCGGCGATCCCGCCGACGGCGTTCTGCAGGAATTGCATCTGGTCCGCCAGCTCCTTGTTCTCTCCGACAATCGCGACGCCGCCCACCATGTCGGAGTGGCCGTTCAGGTATTTGGTCGCGGAATGGATCACCATATCGAACCCAAACTCGATCGGCCGCTGCGCCCACGGGCTGGCGAAAGTATTATCGGAAACGCTGATCGCCTTATGCGCGCGGGCGATCTTCGCCACCGCCGCGAGGTCGATTAGTTTTAGCAGCGGATTGCTCGGTGTTTCCACCCAGACCATTCGCGTGTTCGGCTTCATCGCGCCCGCGACGGCGTTCGCATCCGTCATGTCGATAAAGGTAAAATCGAGATTCGCGGAGCGACGGCGCACGCGTTCGAAAAGGCGAAACGTGCCGCCGTAGAGATCGTCGCTCACGAGCACGTGCGAGCCGCTGTCGAGCGCATCGAGCGCGGTGGCCATGGCAGCAAGACCCGAGGCGAAGGCCCAGGCTCGTGCTCCGCCTTCCAAATCGGCCACGCAACGTTCGTAGGCCAGACGGGTCGGGTTGATCGATCGCGAGTAGTCGTAGCCCTTGTGCCGCCCGGGACTCTCCTGCACGTAGGTCGACGTCTGGTAGATCGGCGTCATGATCGCGCCGGTGCTCGGGTCGGGAGATTGACCGGCGTGGATCACGCGCGTGGCGATGTCGTGTTTCTTGTTCATCAAATGGAGCGGCGGAGGTCCACAGATTACACAAATTTGCGCAGATTGGCCGAAATAGATTGCCGCCCGGTAGCGCTTCCGGTACAGACAGCCAGTGACGGAAGTCGACGACACTCTTCGCCTCGAGATCGGGCATGTCTTGTTATCGACATCGTGGGTTACTCGAGGCTCTTGAACGAGGAGCAGAAGGAGCGCCTAAACCAGCTCACCGCTGCGCGGGCCGAGCAGGAGAAGGCTGTCCAAGCCCAGCCGGATTATGGCCCTGCTCCTTGCGTGCTCGGTGTGATCGACGCCGCGCTGGGACGGAAAGACGAAGCGTTAGGCGAGGGCAGGCGGGCGATGGAGCTTCTGCCGGTGGAGAAAGATTCCTTCAACGGCGTTCACACCTACGGCCAATTGAAACTGCTGCCCTACTGGGACCCGCTCCGCGGCGATCCGCGCTTCGAAGCCATCGTCGCCTCCCTCGCGCCGAAAGATGCCAAATAGTGATCGTGAGCAGAACTCGCTGTAATTAGAGACGCTGCGATGTCTGACTCCGACGAAAATCTCCGCCTTGAAATCGGGCATGTCCTGTTCATCGACATCGTTGGGTACTCCAATCTCCTGACCGAGGAACAGAAGGAGCGCCTAAACCAGCTCACTGAAATCGTGCTGGCGACTGCGCCGGTGCGCGAGGCGAAGGACGAACAACTCGTTAGGCTGCCGACCGGCGATGGGATGGCGCTCGTCTTCCATCACAGCGCGGAGGAACCGGCCCGCTGCGCGCTCGAGATCGCCGAAGCGCTCCGGAAGCACCCGGAACTTCCCGTGCGCATGGGAATTCACAGCGGACCGGTGAGCGAAGTGACCGACGTGAGCGGACGGACCAACATCGCGGGCGCCGGCATCAACATGGCGCAACGGGTGATGGATTGTGGGGACGCGGGGCACATTCTCCTCTCTCAGCACGTGGCGGATGATCTAATGCATTCCCGGCAATGGGCCCCGCGTCTGCACGACCTGGGAGATTGCGAAGTCAAGCACGGCGTCCGGCTTCATGTGGTCAATCTCTACGCTGAGCCGATGGGCAACGCCGCGCTCCCGCAGAAATTTCAGCCGACGACGCCAAAGCCCGTCGCAGAAAAGCCCGCGCGGCGCAGCAGTGTCGGATGGATCGCCGCTCTCGCGCTCGTCGCGATCCTCGCGGCCGGCGCTGCCTGGTATTTCACTTCCCATCGAACGGCGACGCCGCTCGCCGCCACTCCGGAAGCGCCAAAGAGCGCCCCTATTCCTGAAAAATCGATCGCCGTGCTGCCGCTGGTCAATTCCACCGGCGATCCGGCGAACGAGTACTTCTCCGACGGGATGTCGGAAGAATTCATCTCCTCGCTCTCGCGTCTGCCCGACCTGAAGCTGGTCGGACGCACCTCCTCTTTTCAGTTCAAAGGCAAGACCGACGACAGCAAGACGATCGGCGAGAAGCTCGGCGTCTATTATCTGCTCGAAGGCAGCGTGCGTAAGTCCGCCGATCGGGTCCGCATCGCGGTGGCGCTGATCAAATCCGGCGACGGCGCCAATGTCTGGTCGGAGACCTACGACCGGGAATTGAAGGACATCTTCGCGGTCCAATCGGAGATCGCCGGCGCAGTGGCGAAAGAGCTCAAGGTCGCGATGCTCGGGAGCAACGGGCAGACCGCGCCGTTGACCAACGCGGCCACGCCTTCGAACCAGAATGTCGACGCCTACAACGCGCTCTTACAGGGAAATTTTTACCAAGAACGCGGCCCCGCCGACGACGTCCGGAAGGCGATCGGCTACTACGAGGAGGCGATCCGGCTCGACCCGCGTTACGCGCTCGCCTATGCGAAGCTGTCCTATTCGGCGGAGTTTCTAGACACCCGCTTCGGGGGTCTTGCGCCGAAAGAAAAAGCAGAGCTAATCGCGAAAGCCCGTGCGGCGGCAGAGAAAGCGCTCGAGCTGGATTCGAATCTCGCCGAGGCGCATCTGGCACAAGGCCGGCTCCTGGCGGACATCGATTTCAATTTCGCCGCCGCGGAAGCGGAACTCCGCCGCGCCTCCGAGCTGGCGCCGCAGAATGCGCGGGTGACGGCGGCTCTCGCGTTGCTGCTGTCCTCCCTTGGCCGGCTCGAGGAAGGCGTCGCGCTCGCGCAACGAGCAATTGCGCTCGATCCGTTACGCATCGGATCCCACTTCAACCTCGCCACCTATCTCACCGCCCTCGGCCGCTACGACGAGGCCGAGGCGGCGATGCGCCAGGTCATCTCGTTGCAGCCCCAGTCCGCCAATAGCTACACGCAACTGGCGATCATTCAGATTCTGCGCGGCAAAGCCGGCGCCGCAGTGGAATCGGCCAACCAGGAAAACGATCCGGTCTGGCGCACCTACGCACTGGCGCTGGCCCATTTCGCCAACGGCGACCGCGCCGAGGCCGATGCCGCCCTGAAAAAACTGATCGACGAAGACGCTGACAACGCCGGCAGCCAGATCGCCACGGTCTATGGCCTGCGCAAGGAACCGGAGAAGATGTTCCAGTGGCTGGAGCACGCCCGGACGACACACGACGCGGGTGTGGCCCTGGTGCTGCAGGATCCTTTCCTGCGCGCCTACAAGGACGACCCGCGCTTCATCGCCTTCGCCCAAAAGATCGGGGTCATGCCGAAAACCGCCGCCACGTTATAAGCACCGGTCGCTCGTTTTCCGCCGAAGCCCGCTAGGAGAATTCGCGCTCTTCGTTCGCGGCCGCCTTGGGCATGTTGCGCCGCAGGTAGGAAAGGAGATCGGTGCGCGTGATGAGGCCGAGGAACTTCGCGCCCTCCATCACGATGGCGACGCGGCCGCGCTCGAAGACGGCCAAGAGATCCTGCATCTTCGCCGTGGGCGAGACGGCCTCGAGCCTGTCGGTCATCGCGCTCCGCACCGGGTCGTTGAACTGCGCGGGATCGCCGTGCACCTTCACGAGCAGATCGGATTCGTCGAGAATGCCGACGGCGCGGCCGCTCTCATCAAGCACCGGC
>JACCTI010000075.1 GCA_013812515.1 Chthoniobacterales bacterium | reverse complement strand
TCGATTCAAGCGACCGACCCCCAGCAGTTCGCTTCAATTCCGTTATATGAGGTGGCAAGGGTCTTTAAAGCGCAACGCGATCATCGCTCGTGGGAAGACGAAGAGCCAACGGAAGCTCAAAAGGCCGTTCTTCGATCGAAGCGAATCCCATACGAAGGCATCACCAAGGGACAGGCCAGCGAGCTTATTAATACCATCTACAATGCGGCCACTGAAGGACAGGTGAGACGGCTCGCCTTCTACGGCATCGACTTTGAAGGTCAACGAAGAAGGAAGCGTGTATCATTATCGATGACTACGTCGCAAGTCATCCGGATGCAGAGAACGATTATCAGCGATGGAAGATGAACGGGTGTCCTCCTATGTGACCGCCGTAGCCAGCAAGAGGAGAACGGGTCAGTCTGTGATCTTGCGATCGCGCGTATCGCCTGTTTTTGTCGCGTAGCGCTGATAAGTTGCCCGGATGAATCAACCGACAAACCACGCGCCGAATCTCACGCAACGTCCGCCGCGGAGTCCGCGGGTGAGACTTGGCGGCTACGTGATGCTCGCGCGTATCCTCGATAAAGGCCGGGCCGAACTCGCCGGCACAGCGGGCGAATACAAGTTCAACAATCCAATGGACCAGCATTTCTTCCGCTTCACCGGGATCACGGCGGAGGCATTGAAGAACGAGCTCGCGACCGGCAAAGGCGACGGCGAAATTCTGGCGTGGATTGCGGAGACCGCTCCGCACAAGCGCACGCCGTGGGAGATCCAGCAGTGGAGCGCTTACCAGAACGAGCGTGGGCCGGATGGCGATGTGGAAACGCTGGAGTTCTTTACCAAACGCATCGGCGATCTAAGCAAGACGCGCGAGGATGTGAAAACGTGGGCCGATTACCTCGACCTCGATGATCACGTGACTTTCGGCGGGAAGCCGTAAACAACGCTTCCCGGTGCGCTTCGTAGCTCTGCTGAACTGCGACTTAGCGTCGCGTCAACCAGCGTTCTTCCAACGCGCGCATACCGAGGTTGCAGAATCCCTGCGCCTCTCGCTGAAGCCTTGGACGCCAGGTGACTCGCGCTTAACGGGGCGGTCCAGTCGCGATGAAGATCAGTGCCGCTCCGACATGTTCTCGCGCAAAACGTCACTTAACTGGGCCGTTTTGTGAACGCACCTGGCAGATTTATTCGCTGCTCATGGATGCATTAGATCCGGTGCCGAATCTCACGCAACTCCATGGGCAGCCCGGGCTAAGACTGGCCCTACGTAATGCCGGCGCGTATCCTCGTAAAGGCCGCGCCGACCTCGGCGGCACCGTCGGCAAATACAAGTTCAACAATCCCAGGGACCCATCATTTTTCCGCTTCACCGGAAGCACGGCGGAGTCGATCAAGCGGAAGGCTTCAGACTTTCGCACTTCGCTTCGTAGCTCTCAATAAAAGCAGCGACCTTGGTCTGGAAACGGTCTTGGGCCGAATAGAGGGCGCCCACTGGCTCGGAGAACTCTTTTTGTTTTAGCTCGTCTTCAATAATGAGCGTCAATTCGGCCAGCGTCTCAATATTCGCGCGAGAGTGGAATTCCATCTCCTTCAGCTTCGAGAGAACGGTCGTGGATTTTTCCAACTCACCGGGAACGTGCTCGACTTTTGCAACCTCAGTCGGCGACGGAGTATTCGCCGCTGCACCGTTTTGATCAGCTGCGGCGGCTGCCTTTTTGCCTCGGCCTTTTTTCGGCTTGGCGTCCGCGCCGGAAGCCGGATCATGATTCTCTTTTTCCTGCTTAACTTTCTTATCGTGCGCGACGTTTCGTGGATCGGACATCCCTACTCATACACCGGTTATGCGTTCGTCGACTCGACGAACTGCGGGCGGGCTGTCAGCGCCGGAGCGGCACGGCAACAATCGCCGTCGTTGGCGTTATCGGCTGAATCAGCGGAAATCAACGCATACACAAATAAACACAGACAATCGTCAGCCCGACGAGGTGCATGTGTCGGCTGGGTGTGGAATGAGAGGCAGCCATTTTCATCGCTAATGGATTTCCTCTATCTCTGACGGAATTCAGAACGTATTAGCCCCTGCTTCAGGTAATGGGCTTTCGAATCCCCGCGCACGGCCCCC
>JACCTI010000058.1 GCA_013812515.1 Chthoniobacterales bacterium | reverse complement strand
CGCAGAGCTGCGCGGCTGTTCCGTCGTGGGCGCAAACGCGTGGGTTGGCGCAGGCGCAATCCTGGACGACACAATCGTCTGGCCTGGCGCACAAATCGCTTCCCGAAGTAACTTGCGGAACTGTATCGTCCGCTCGCAGAAAAAAGCTGAAGGCACTCTCTTTGATATCGACATCTAGCACCGCTCGCAAAACGGACCTGCTTCTGAAGCAGACCCGCATTCATTTCCCGCGGCTTGAGCAGGCGAAGGTCGAGATCACGCCGATCGAGAAAGGCGGATCGGACCGGCGTTTCTATCGGGTGCGCACCAGCGCGGAGCAGACCTTGATTCTGGTGAAGTACAATCTGGAGCGCGAAGAGAACCGGCATTACGTGCAGATCGCGGAGTTCCTGACCGCGCACGGAATCAACGCGCCCAAAGTCTTCTTTCATGATGCAGAGGAAGGTCTCATCTGGATCGAGGATCTCGGCGAAACAGATCTCTGGAGTTATCGTCACGAAAGCTGGCCGGTGCGCCGCCCGCTTTATGAAGCAGCATTGGAGGAAGTGGCCAAATTGCACGAGCTGCCGATGGCGCTGGCCGACCATGTTCGAAAAGATCTGCCGGCAGAGTTCGACGCGCCGCTTTATCTCTGGGAGCAGAGTTACTTTTTCGAGAATTGCCTCGGCCGCTACTTTGGCGTGGAGGCGGACCTGCGCAGCGAACTGGCGGCACTCCCGGCCTTGCGCGCGATCGCGCCGCGCCTCGCAAGCTTCCCGCGTGTTCTCGTGCATCGCGATTTTCAGTCGCAGAACATCATCATTCGCAATGGCCATGCCCATCTCATCGACTTTCAGGGCATGCGGCCCGGGCTCTCGAAGTACGACATCGCTTCGCTGCTCTACGATCCGTATGTTCACCTGACGGAAGCCGAGCGCGATGAGCTTCTCGCTTATTACCGCAGAACGCGCGAAGAAGCCGGAAGCCCGTTACGCAGCGACGGGGAAGAGCTCGTGCGCCTTTGCGCGATGCAGCGTTTGATGCAGGCACTCGGCGCCTACGGCTACCTTGGTCTGGTGCGGGGCAACGAGAGCTTCCTCCATCACATCCCCGCAGCGATGACGTCGTTGCGGACGATTGTCGCGGCGACGGCGGGACTCGAGCGCCTGGCGGAAACATTATCGACGTTGACCTGGCCAACGCTGAGATCGTAGCGCTCGCAGCACTCGAGGCGGTGGGGAATCGAAGTTGTAGCCAGGGGCGTTGACCTCGGCGACGCGGGCGCGGCTGGGTGCACACCTTGGAGCGCGAATCGGCGATTGTCCGCCAGCCGGGTTCAGCGCCCCCGGCTATAATTCGCGTCTCCAGCCGGAGATGACATTGGCAGATGCGTTTGGTCGCGAGTCAATGCACGAACGGATTCGTGCGTCGTTCCTGTCCGATAGTGGTGGGCGGACCATGGCCCGGCAGCACCGTGATGTTATCGCCCAGCGGGAAAAGCTTCGTCTTGATCCCGCGGAAGAGCAGCTCGCCATCGCCGCCGGGTAGATCCCAGCGGCCCACGCCGCCGGCGAAGAGCACGTCACCCCCGATCAAGAGATCACTCTCGCGCGAGAGAAAGCAAAGGCTGCCCGGCGAATGTCCCGGCACTTCCAGCACTTCGAAGCCGGCGCCGAGAAATTCGCGTTCCCGCGCAGCTTCGATCAGGAAATCAGGCTGCGCCGCTTCCACTTCCAATTCGAAGCCAAAGCCGCGGAAGAAATCTGGATCGGAGATCATCGGCACGGTCTCGGCGTGACAGCCGATTGCACAGCCGAAGCGCCGCTTGATCTTCGCAACGTCGGGAATGTGATCGAAATGGCCGTGGGTCAGGAGAAGCAGGTCTGGCGAAAGGCCGTGCGATTCGAGCCATTCACACGCACCGTCTGGCGCATCGAAGAGAATGTGACCGCCAGGCGCAGCAAGCAGATAGCAATTCGTTTCGAATATTCCACCGCAAAAGGTCTCGTAGGTCATCCGCTTGATCTTACTCGTGATTTGCGTCCTGCTCGTATGCCGTTTTAGCCAGGAGTGTAGAGGCCGCAAACACGTTTTCGGAAGGGTACGGAACGTGCATCGAAAGACTGATGGCGGCATTTCACGCGCTTCGTTTGAATCTTCCGGCGAGTCGATTGTCTCATCTGCTACGATTCCATGGAGACAAGGCCGTTATCTTGCGCGCGACCTGAACTCTGCGACTTTACAAAGCCCGTTTTTTCCCGAATGAAACATCAACTCCGTCGGTCGCTGCTTCTTGTTGCTTCTCTTCTGTCGCTTACGGCGGCTGCTCCTGTTCAAGCGAAGTCGGACCTCGAACAGGTGGAGGTCTCCGTCGGCCGCTTGCTCGAGGAAGGGCACTACACGCACCAGCCGTTGAACGACGAGATTTCGAAAAAGTTCCTGCGCACCTATCTTGAGCTGCTCGACTTTAGCCATTTGTTTTTTACGCAGCAGGATGTCGATGCGCTTTATGCGAAGTACGGCACCTCCATTGATGACGATGTTCTGCTGGGAAATCTGAAGCCCGCCTACGAGATCTACGATCTCTATCAGAAGCGTGTGGATGATCGCGTCGCGAAGGTGAAAGAACTGCTCAAAGGACCAATCGACGTCAAACCTGATACGACGATTGAGTTGAGCCGGCAGAAGACGGAGTGGCCGAAGAACGAAGCGGAAGCCGACGAGATGTGGCGCGCCCGCATCGCGAATGAGCTGCTGCAGGAAAAACTCAGCGAGCATCCTATCGAGCCTGGGCCGCAACTGGTGGCGCGGCGCTACGAGCGCTTGATGCGGAACGTGCATGAGGAAGATCAGCCCGAGCAGGTGAAACTGTTCCTCGCGGCGCTGGCGCAGACTTACGATCCGCACTCGGAGTATCTGAGCAAAGCCGACCTGAAGAATTTCAGCATCAACATGGGCCTCTCGTTAGTCGGGATTGGGGCGATGCTTCGGGCCGAGGACGGTTACGCGAAAATCGAGAGCCTTGTGCCCGGTGGGCCGGCGCAGAAAGCTGGCACCATCAAGGTGGGGGACCGGATTACCGCCGTCGCACAGGGTCCCGCCGAGTTCTCGGACGTGCGCGACATGCGTCTAGACAAGGTCGTGGAGATGATCCGCGGGAAGAAAGGAACCAAAGTCCGACTGCTCGTGATTCCTGCCGACGCGCCCGATCCTTCCAAGCGTAAAACGATCGAGCTCGTTCGCGATGAAATTAAGCTGAAGGACCAGGAAGCTCGCGCCGACATCATCATCAAGAAGGACAAGAACGGCGAGCCGATGAAGCTCGGCTGGATCACGCTTCCCTCGTTCTATGCAGACATGGAGAAGCATCAGAAGAGTACGACCAAAGATGTGCTCCAGCTGCTGAAACGATTGAAGAAGGAGAACGTCGGCGGACTCGTCGTCGATCTCCGCCGTAACGGCGGCGGTTCGCTGGAAGAGGCGATCGCGTTGACCGGACTCTTCCTGAAGTCGGGACCAGTCGTCCAGACGAAAGGTTCCAACGGCAACATCGTGGTCTCGAGCGACCCGGATCCGACGGTCGCGTACACCGGCCCGCTCGTGGTCTTGACTAGTCGGCAAAGCGCGTCAGCCAGTGAAATTTTTGCGGCCGCGCTCCAGGATTATGGGCGCGCGCTCGTGATCGGGGACAAGAACACGTTCGGCAAAGGCACGGTGCAGACGATCCTCGAGATCGGACGTTTCACTTCCTTGCTCGGAAGCCCTTCGCAAGAGGACGGCGCACTCAAGCTTACCATTCAGAAGTTCTACCGCGTAGCCGGTGGCTCCACGCAGCTGCATGGCGTCGCGTCCGACATTGTTTTACCGTCACTGACCGATCTGCCAGAGTTTGGCGAGGGCGCGCTAAAAAACGCGTTGCCGTACGACGAGGTGCCGAAAGCGCGCTACACGAAATGGTCGGAGTCTCCGGAGATTTTTCTCGAGGAGCTGAAGCGCCGTTCGGAAGCGCGGGTCGAGGAGAGCCCCGAATTCCATTACGTGCTGGAAGATATGGAGCGCATGCGCCGGAAGCTCGATGAAAACAGGATTTCGCTGAACGAAGAAGTGCGTCGCGTGGAACTCAACGAAGACAAGGAGCGCAAGGAGGCTCGGTCGAAAGATCGGCTGGCCCGGCAGAGCGACGACACGAAGATCTACCGGCTGACCTTGGACACGGTCGACAAGCCGAATCTCCAACTCATCATGTTCCCGGGGAAGATGGCGGCCGCGAAGAAGAGCACAGTAGCGCCCGAAGCTGCTTCCGATGCGGACACGGACCTTCTCGGCGACGGCGATGGCACCAAAGAACCGGCCCTCGATCCGGTTCGGGACGAAGCCTTGAACATTCTCGGTGATCTCGTCGACCTCAGTGCCGGTCCCAAGACCGCAAGCGCGACACCGTAGATTGCACAGAGATTTGCGCCGTTCGCGAGGGAGCGCTTCCCAGATTGCGGGCCTGTTTTCTTAGATGATGCGCCCCCTTCAAAACCGCTTCGCCGTGCGCGAGGATCGGCGGGGGTATCGGCTGGAGTGTGCGCAGAAACTGAAGTCTTCAGGCCTCGCGGCACTGCTGGGTGTAACAATGCTGTTCCTCGTTCCGGAGGGTTTGGCGCAGTCTCCGACGCCCACTGCCAACGGTCGGCCGGAAGCTGATTATGCAAAGACGCCATGGGAGCAGATGAGGGAAAGCGGCTGGGCTTTGATTCCGATCGGTCTTTGCTTCGCCGCCGGGCTGTACGTCCTGGCGAGCGGAATGCGTTCCATTTCGCTTGCGCGAACCGCGCCCGCGGGCCCCGAGCAGACGATCAAAGCGCTGTTCCGCCAGGGCGATTACGTGAGTGCCAACAGCTACTGCGGCGATAATCCCTCGCCGCTGACCAATGTGCTGGGTGCTGGCATCAGCTCCCTGAGAGACGGCGGGCAGGCGACGCAAGAAGCGGTGAGGCAGGCGCTGGGAGAGGAAAAAAGGCAGACGCAGATTTGGACACGCCACCTGTTGATGATCGCGGTCTGTGCGCCGCTAATTGGTCTCCTCGGCTCGATCACTGGTCTGATGAAGGTCGGGCTGAGAGTTGGTGGTTCCGCAATTAGTGATTACCCGGGGCTGCTTGCCGACATCGGCGGAACGCTCGTAGCTTTGGCATTCGGCCTGGCCGTCGCCATTCTCGCATTAGCCGGATTTCATCTCCTTCGCCACCGCGCGGCGGCTTCCGTCTCGCATTTGCAGGAGGTCGTGAAGAGCATCTTCACGAAAATGCCATACGGATCGCTCGCGGACGTGCACCTCGGGGACGACCAATCGCATGCTGCGCCTCTGAAGTCACCGGTGCAGGCCCACGACGGGATAAAGACGGAGCGCGGGCCAACTGCGGGAGCACCGGTAGATAGGAGTAAGCCTCGAACGACTGGCTCGCGATAGACCAGGCGATCCTATCCTCCCAAGCCTCTCTCTCCAGAGGTCCTGCAGCCTTTGCCGAAAATATTTCTGGCTCGACACACAAATTGTAGCCGGGGCGCTGACCCTGGCTGCGGCAGTGCCGGTTCGCGCGTCGGCACGATATCCCAGAAGCCGCATTCGCACCGCCAGGGTCAACGTCCCCCGGCTACAACTTCGCTCGCGAAACTTTCTTTCGACAATCGCTTGCAACCGGCGGTTCAGGTTCCGCCTACCGCCACAAATTCGGCGGCCCGAAGTAGCGCGGAGTAAACGCGGACTCCGCGCGTCGCACGATTGGTTGCTGGCGGCGCGATCGCAGTCCGTAGTCCATCTCTCCCGGGATATGGCGACGTGTGGGAGTCCGCCCAAAAACGGTCACCGGCGTGCCGATCTCGACCGTGTTGAACAACTCGATCGCATTCGCTTCCGGCAAACGCACGCAACCATGTGAAGCGGGATAACCCGGAAGATATCCCGCATGCATTCCGGTGGCCCCACTGAAGCGCAGGAAGTAGCGCATGGGGGCGGGGATGAATTTGCCGCCGCTCGGAACCTTCATGTCGGCGTCGGCATCGGAGACGACGACGTTGCCGCGCGCGTCGACGATCTTGCCGTAGAGATTCGAGTAATGGTTGCGCTCTTTTTCGATGATCTTGAACACGCCGGTTTCCGTGAGGTGCCCCGCGCGCCCGGTGGAGATCGGAGTAGAGAGCGCGAGTTCGCCATTCGCGATTAGGTAGGCCATTTGGTCCTGCAAATCGATTTCGATGCGCACACCATCCTGGCGTTGCGCGAAGGCAGGCGTGACGCTCGCCACGACGAGAGAAAGCAAGAGAAAGAAACGCCTGCCCATACCTTCAAGTTGAACCCGTCACGAGCGGCGAAGTTGCAGCGTCCGCCGCGCAACGGAGCACAGGCGTCTCGCCTGTGGGGCCACCGGGCATCTTGCCCGTTTTTGCCGCGAACCACGCGCCTGACCCAGGCGACACGCCCGGTCTCCACACAGGCAAGATGCCTGTGCTCCACTACACAGCGATTGGTGCGCGGATTGCCGGATGCGGATTGTAATCGAGCAGGCTGAAGTCTTCGTAGCGGAAATCGTGAATGTTCTTCACGGCAGGGTTCAACTCAATCCTCGGCAGGGGCCGGCACTCACGGTTCAACTGCTGGCGCGCTTGCTCGAGATGATTCTGATACAAATGCACATCGCCAAAGGTGTGCACAAACTCGCCGGGTGCTAAATTGCAAACCTGCGCGACCATCAGCGTGAGCAGCGCGTAGGACGCGATGTTGAACGGCACGCCGAGGAAAAGATCGGCGCTGCGCTGGTAAAGCTGGCAGCTCAGCTCGCCGCTGCGAACGTAGAATTGAAAAAGCACGTGACAAGGCGGCAACGCCATCGCTTCCAGCTCCGCGGGATTCCACGCGCTCACGATCAAACGGCGGCTCTCCGGATTCGACCGGATCTGCGCAATCACGTCGTCGATTTGATTGATGTGCTCGCCCTTCGCGCCGCGCCAATCCGTCCACTGCGCACCATAGACGCGGCCCAGATCGCCCTGCTCGTCCGCCCATTCGTCCCAGATCGTGACGCCGTTCTCGTTCAGCGAACGCACATTCGTGTCACCGCGCAAGAACCAGAGCAGCTCGTGAATGATCGAGCGGAGGTGGAGCTTCTTCGTCGTGA
>JACCTI010000036.1 GCA_013812515.1 Chthoniobacterales bacterium | reverse complement strand
ATGGAGAAGTTTTCAGTTGTCCGGTGAAAAATTCGGTCGAAGGCCACATTACTTTCAACGCACCGACCATCTATCAGAGCATCGGATTCGACGGAATCCACCTGGAGTTTCGGGAAGGCAAAATCGTGAATGCGACCAGTAACCAAACCGAGAAGCTGAACAAGATCCTGGATTCGGATCCAGGCGCTCGTTACATCGGGGAATTCTCGCTCGCCTTCAACCCGTACATCCTCCACCCCATGCGCGACATTCTCTTCGACGAGAAGATTGCCGGCTCATTCCACTTCACCCCCGGGCAAGCATACGAAGATGCAGATAACGGCAATCGCAGTCAGGTGCACTGGGACATGGTCAGCATCCAGCGGGCGGATTACGGCGGCGGGCAAGTCTATTTCGACGGGAAGCTCATCCGGCGTGACGGCGAGTTCCTGCCGAGAGAATTGCGTTCGTTAAACCGCAGCAACTTCGTGAAGCGTTAGGAGCGGCGACACTCTTGTCGCCGTGAAGGAAGTTCACGGCGATCAAGTGACAGGCCTTTCCCCGCGGCCGTGGTTACGGGCCGGTGCGAAAGGAATATGACAGCCCGGTCATTCGAACGAAGTCATCGCATCACTGAATGTGACTCGCGTTTGGGCGCCGAGGCATGAGGAAAATCAACCGCGAATGTTAAGGTTCGCGATCAGGCGCAGCCCTTCCAAGGTGAGCGAAGGATGCACCGCGTGAATTTCCGGCAGCTGGCGCGCAATCAACTTCGCGTAGCCTCCGGTCGCGACGACATGCGGTTGGCCTTTCGGAAACGACTCGCCGCGAATGCGCGCCAGGATTTCGCGGACGAGACCGCGATACCCGTAAATTGCCCCGGACATCATGGCGGCGCGTGTGGTTCGGCCGATCGCGCTCGCCGGTTCGCGCAACGTCAGCTTCGGCAGCAACGCGGTCCGGTCGTAGAGGAAGCTCGTCATCGCCTCCAACCCCGGCGCGATGACGCCGCCCACGTAATCGCCCGCCGCGGAGACGACATCGAACGTTACCGCCGTCCCGAAGTCCACCACGACCGCAGGGCGTCCGTAGAGTTGCGCGACGGCGGCCGCGTTCGCCAGACGATCCGCCCCAATCGTTTGCGGCGCCGGGTAATCGACACCGACGCCCAGCTTGCAAGTCGGGCCAATGAACAACACGCGCGCCCCACCTGCCGCCTTCCGGATAAGCGCGTCCTTCTTCGGCACGACTGACGACACGACGATTGCCCCCACGTCACGCACCTGGAGAAATTGCTCCAGTCTAGCCCGCGTCAGCTTCGCCGTCAGAATGCGGCTGGGACTGCCGACGCACCGCTGCGTCGCGAAGGCGAGCTTCGTGTAGGAGTTGCTAATATCGATCAACAGGTAGTCGATCTTTTTCCCGCGAGCCGTGTTCATGGTGGAGTGAAGAGCGAAATACATCCTTCTGCATACAGCTCTGGAGTTCCCGTCAAGCGCTCCCTGCAGCAGGCCCGGTTTCTGCCAATATGATTATCCATGGCAGGCAACGACGCATGTTTTGCGGCTGAGATTCCGCTGCCCGGCAGCCGAGAAAAAGCATAGCTCCTTTACAAGACTGTCAGTCACTTCCCAAGCCCCAAACTTGGGTATGCAGGGGCTGGCTGCACCGGAAAGGCAACACTATTGTCGCCAGGCTCGGACCCGCTATGCGACAAGAGTACGGCCCCTCCGCCGCTCGGGCGGAGCGTTTAGCTCTCGGCCGGTGAAGAAACTGATTACGGGCCTGCCGCCTACTCCGCTCGGCGGGTTGCAACGTGAGGCAGGAGACGAGCCTCAACCGCGACGAAGTCGCGCCCTTTGACCGAGATACGGCTTGCGCGGAACTGCTCTGTAAGATTCGGCAGTCTCCTTTGTAAATAGCTCCGCGGTCTTGAAGCCAAAGAAACGAAGGCATCGGGGCGGCCTTCAAATTCATAGCCGCTGACAGGCGCCAAGTTCGACAACGACTGCCGCGCAGGTAGCTACCCGCTTCTAGAGCTTGCGCCTTAGCTTCTTGGACCTGCCATCGTAGGTCGCGCCTAAAAAATTCGCGCGCGGCTGAGAACGAGCGCTCATGAGACGCACATAGGGTTGGAAACATTCACGTTGCGAGGCGGAGTAGATTTGGACGCCGATAAATCAAGAGGACTGGGGCGACGCAGAGATAATGAGAATACTTGGCCCCTTCCTCCGACGGTTCCCGCATCTATTTAGCGAAGGAGCAGCCGTGCAAAGTGAAGTCCAAAACTTATGAACCAAAAGCGCTGTGATAGATCCATGTTCCAAACGCTTTTTTGCAGCACCTCGTCCGTTACAATGCGTGTCTTCGCTGTCGAGGCTGACACATGGCGCAGTGCTCGACATGGGGGTTAGCGCAGGCCGATGAAGGGCACACGGTGAACTCGTCGCCATCGAGCCAGGTGCGGCTCGCAGAAAACGAGCGCGATGTGCCGATGCCGAAATCGACCGAGCCCCACGGGAAGTTCCGCGAGTGGCTTGAGGCGATCGACCAGCACGGTCCTCTCATGACACGCGACATGGCGGCCGCAGCGCTGGCCGTCTCACGACAGCGCGTGCATCAATTGATCTCCAAAGGTCAGCTCGAAACTGTGCGCGTCGGCAAGTATCGCTATGTGCCGCTCGCAGGCCTCCAAGCCTTCCGCGCCAGGCGAGCGCCAGGTGGCCGGCCACCCACTCTTGCCGACAGCTCTGACATCCAGCCCCGGAGCGGCAAGCGCAAAGAGTGACATTGCAGCCGTTTTGCCGGAGGTGATCGTAGCTCAAGCGATCATCAAGTCAGTATTTTCTTCCTCCAATAAGGTTTTTAGCTGCCATTATTTGGCGACGAGGCGCCTGAAGCTGCGACACCTCGGGCGAACTTAGCCTCGGCGGGAGAGGAAGCTGATTCACCGGCTGCGTCGCCTTCGTCGCTTGGCCGGGGTTGCGCAATATCGTGCGCAAAACCAGCCTCAACGCGCATGATTTGTCCTGCCGCTTTCGGAGCGAAGAAGTTGCAGAATGGCACGAAGGAGGGGCAGAGCGAGCGTACGAACTCGGACCCCATGTAGTATGCGGTTCGGGATTCCGACTCATAATACTGCAAGGATTCGAGCGGAAATGCCATCGTGGAAAGCCGCTTTACTTCTCCGCCAGCCTGATGGTTGTTCTCGTCGAAGCATCGTTGATGTGCGCGCCCTGCGACAACGAGGGTTGATCAAGAAAGGACGGTTGCGTGAGATGTTTGCAGTTATCGAACCCGCGTTGATCCGCTACCCGGCGGTTGATCCCGCAACCTTTCGGGATGCAGTGACGGAGTCCTGTGATGGAGAGGAATAACTTGGAACGCGAGTTACCGGGCGAAGCGCTGGTCAAGCAAGGCGTGGCCGATCTTCAAGCGAATCGCTGCACGATCGCGTCCTGCCTGGTCGAGATCGCGCGCGCCCGCCTGACCCGCGCGGGTCGCCCACTCGGTGGTTCGGGTGAAGCCCACCCTGAGCCGGAGTTGCGACTCTATCGGCTGCTGCGGAGTGAGGATGGGGATGCGTATTCACGTTACAATGCCTTGCTGCGCGAACTGGACAGCTTTGCGGACGCTTTGGAGTCTCAAAAACGCCGTTCAGTCTTCGGCCGACAGCCGTAGGAGTCGGCTTCAGTTGGAGCGTGAGGAGCGGAGGAGCGCGACTTCCTTGTCAGGGGCACTCGCGCCGAGCGGCTACGGTGCGATCGTTCGCGGCAAGAATGGCGCACGGGTGTCGTTGATCGAGGGTTACGTGCTCCGATAAGACCTTCGCGGGTGGCATTTGCTCGCGAGGCGTCAAGCTTGCGACGCTTTGGGCGAACGCTTAGCCTCGGCGCGGTGAGAAGGCTGGTGCATCGTCCACGGCGGCTGCGACGCTCAGCGGGACTGCGCAATATGGTGCGCGAGACCCGCCTTAGCGCGCATGATTTTGTCCTGCCGCTCTTCGTGAGCGAGAAGTTGCGGGAGCGGCGCGAGCTCGCCAGCATGCCCGGGGTTTTTCAGCTCTCGGTCGCAGATGCAGGTGAAGAAGCAGAACGAGCGTACGAACTCGGGCTGCAGGCGGTCCTTCTGTTTGGAATTCCCGCGGAGAAGGACGAGCAAGGGACGGCTGCTTTCTCGGGGAACGGCATCGTTCAGCAGGCGGTGCGCGCGATCAAACAGAAGTGCCCCGAGCTGGTTGTGATCACTGATGTGTGTCTGTGCGAATACATGACTCACGGGCATTGCGGGGTCACGCGCCGCGATGGCGAGCACTTCCATGTGCTCAACGACGAGACGGTCGAAATCCTTGCACAGACGGCGCTCTCGCATGCGGCGGCGGGCGCCGATTTGGTTGCGCCGAGCGACATGATGGATGGGAGAATCGGTGCAATTCGGGAACGCCTCGACGTGCACGGTTTCGAGGAGACCGGAATCATGAGCTACGCGGTGAAGTTTGCGTCGGCCTTCTACGGTCCATTCCGGGAAGCAGCGGAAAGCCCGCCGCAGTTTGGTGATCGCCGTTCGTACCAAATGGATTGTGCGAATGCAGGCGAAGCTTTGCGCGAAGCGGAGCTGGATGTGGAGGAAGGCGCCGATATTTTGATGGTGAAACCAGCGCTGCCGTATCTCGATATTC
>JACCTI010000034.1 GCA_013812515.1 Chthoniobacterales bacterium | reverse complement strand
TGCTTTGCTGCGCGCGCTTCACCAGCGATTCGGAGCATGGGGTTACCTCGTTTACCTGGTGCTCGTTCTGAGCGCGCTCGCCGCGCTCTTCAAGCCCATCGTTTTTTGGCGCCTGCCCGTCTGGAGCGCTGTCATGCCGCAGGCCGGTCTGCTGAGAGTTTCCGCGGGCGTGGACGCGGCGGCGTTCATCTTTGAATACCTCTTCGGCGTCTACATCCAGGTTTATCTCATCACCGTCTGCCTCGCGTGGGTCAAAGGACTCAGCTTCACGGAACCAGCGCTCTTTGAATTTGCCGTCCGCCGCTTTAGTTATGTGCTGAAATGGGCCGGCCTTTTCGTGTTGGTTAGCACGTTACTCGTTAGGCTCCCGCTCCTCGTCGCCTACTTCGTCGATCTGCCGGGCGTGCTGGATTACCAGCCGCTCGCGCGCTACGTCATGAGTGCGCTCATCCTCCTGTTTTGCTCGGTGCAAATCTCACTCGTGCTGCACAACGAGAGCCTCCGCGCCGCCATCCGCGCCCACTGGCAATTCATCCAGCAGAACGCGCTCCGTTGCGGCTGGTTCCTGCTCATCTGCGCTGTGCACTTTTTTCTCCTGAGCGGGTGCGACGCGATCGTGCGCAACGCCGCTGCGGACCGCGCCATGGCAATCATCGTCTGGAAGCTAATCACGGTTCTTGCGCGGGGATTCCTGACGGGGTGGCTGCTGGCGTCATGGGTTTGCCTCTTCCGCCAATGCGAAACCGGGCGGATCAATCAGGAGACCTGGGTTAAGTTCTAAGCGGTGGATGCGGCGAAGATCACGCGGGAAAGTAAATCGAACCTCGCGCTCGCTTTCGTCTCGTTAGGACGCGAGCGGCGACACGATATTACCACGTTCTACGCGTTCTGCCGCGTGATCGACGACATCGCGGACTCAGGCACGCTCAGCGCGAGCGAGAAAGCGCAAGGACTTGCCGCCTGGCGCCGTTGGCTGCTGGCGCCTTTTGGAGAGGAGGATCCGCTCGCGGGGGACGTGCGCGGCTTAATCGCAAAGTATCGCCTCACGCCCGCCATGCTGGAGGAGATCATCGCGGGCGTCGAGATGGATTTGACGATTTCACGTTACGCCACCTGGAACGAACTGCGCCTCTACTGTTACCGCGTCGCGAGTGCCGTTGGTCTCGTCAGCATCGAGATCTTTGGGTATAAGAATCAGCGCTGCAAAGATTATGCGGTGGAGCTCGGCTTCGCGTTGCAGACCACCAACATCATTCGCGATGTCGGCAAGGATATGCGCCTTGGTCGAATTTATTTGCCGCAGGAGGAGATGAAACGCTTTGGCTATTCCGAGGCGGAATTGCGGAATGCGGAACGGAACGAGCATTTTCTCGCACTGATGAATTTTCAGGCGGAACGCGCGCGAATTTTTTTTTGCACCGCGGCGGCATTGCTTCCCCGGGAAGATCGACGTTCCATGATCGCGGCCGAAATCATGAGCGCGGTTTATCGCGCTCTGCTGCGCCGGATGGCAAGCGACGGGTTCCGCGTTTTCGAAAAAGAGTATCGCCTTAACCGCCTGCGAAAGGCGGCACATGTCGCCGCACAATTACTGTGGTTTCGCTAGACGCTTCAGCAGGTGAATACGGGCGCGGCCGACCTCGTCAATGACTCGACACGTCTGCCATAGCAACCAAGCGGTGCCCGGCAGTCGAATAACCAAGACACAATATGAAACTGAACCATTTAGCAGTTGTTGCGGTGGCCGCGATCGGCGCATTCGCCTTGAATTCGTGCGAAACCGCCACGGGCACAGGTGCCCTCGTCGGCGCCGGGACGGGCGCGCTCATCGGCAACTCCGTTGGCGGCCGTGATGGCTACTATCGGCATGGCTACTACCGACGTGGCGGCGATGCTGGCGGCGCACTGGCGGGCGCAGCGATCGGGGCGGGGGCGGGTGCCTTGATTGGCGCCGCCATCGACGCCGATCGACGCGGATATTACGAAGGTCACGAAGCCGGCTATTATCCCTATGGCCGACGCACAGGGACCTATGGCCTTCTCCGGAGCCCTTATTCACCGCATGCGGTAGTCGACGTGCGCGGAGTTCCCCGTGGCGCTCTCGTGCGCGATCCGGCAACAGGTCGTCCTTTCCGCAGGCCGTAAGGCTTAGCTGAAGCAGCGGCGCTCCGTCGCCGTGTCGGGGAAAGTGTAGCGGGTTGATTCGGGAATCGGATCAACCCGTTTTCTTTTGCAGCGCATCGACCAAACGCTGCGCTTCCTCGCTCATTTTCACCAGCTCGGGCCATCGACGGTGATAATTTTCACCGGGCAATTTCCGCGTCGCGTCGAAACCCATGTGGGATCCGATGTTTTGCGAGCTCGGGGCATGGTCTAACGAGTCGCTGGGATTTCGTATGATCGTGCTATCCCGCGCCGGATCCGTGTTGGCACACAAACGAAACAGCACCTCGCTCGTGTTGTGCACATCGCAGTCTTCATCCACCACCACGATGTATTTGCTGAACATCATCTGCCCCATACCCCAGA
>JACCTI010000029.1 GCA_013812515.1 Chthoniobacterales bacterium | reverse complement strand
CTTCGGATTGATCAGCTTTATAAAGTCGGCCTGCCCGCCGAAGCCCCACGTCTCGTTGAACAAGCACCATCCGATAATCGACGGGTGATTAAAGTCGCGCGCGATCCCGGCGCGCATTGTTTCTTCGTAACGCCGCCGGCCGAGCGGAGTATCGCCACCTTCCCCGAAATTCGGAAAGTCGGCGAGGAGCAGAATCCCGATCGTGTCTGCGTAGTAGAGCAAGAGCGGATCGTCGATCTTGATGTGGACGCGCAGGAGATCGAACCCGAAGCGCTTCGCGTACGCGATGTCGTCCTTCAGCAGTTGCACATCACCGGCGGTATAAACACCGTCCGGATAGTAAGACTGATACAACGCGCCGCGGATGTAGATCGCTTCCCCGTTCAGGCAGAGCGCGGCGGGCGCCGCGATGTCGTCCGCCGGCTTCGTCGAAATGCTGCGCACGCCGAAGTAGCCATGCACCACGTCCGTTTCCGCGCCGTGCCGGAGACTGAACTGCACGTTGTAAAGCTGGGGATTCGTCGGATCCCAGAGGATCGCTGAATCCAGAGCGATCGTCCCGCCCGCGGCTCCGTCATTGACCACAAACTCCTGCGCGAATCGGCGTCCGTCCGGCGCGCTTACTTCCACCAGACATTCCGTGCCGCCATTGCTGAAGATCTTGAAGGCAGCCGCGTTCGTCTCGATCTCCGTCGTGATCTCAAAGCGCTCGATAAATGTCGCCGCGCGCGGTTCCACAAAGACCGTTTGCCAGATTCCGCTCACGCTCGAATACCAGCCCCACTGCTTCCCGACCGGCTGCTCCCGATTGTCGATCTGGTCTTCGACGCGGAAAACAAGGGTGGCCGAGAGCTGTCCATCTGCGCTCGCGCCGAGCGAATCGGTCAGGTCGAATTCGAACGGAAGATAACCGCCTTCGTGCTGGCCTACGTGATCGCCGTTGCACCAGCAGTCCGTAAAGTAATCCGCCGCGCCGACTGTCAGAATCACGCGCTTGCCGCGCCAGTGTTCGTTCTGCGGGATGCTAACCGTGCGCCGGTACCAGCCGACCTCGTAACGCGCCGCGTCGCGGTAGTTGAAGCGGTCGACCTCGAGCGGATTGCGGTAAACGCGTCGTGAAAAGTAATTGTCGTTACCCGCCGCGTCCGCTTCGCCCCAAGCCGCGAGCGATTCCCAACAAAAAGGCACCGTGATCTGCTCGCCCCAGCGCCCGTTGCCGGGTTGAAACCACTGCTTCTGCATCCCAACGCGATCCGGATCGAACTGAAATTCCCATGCGCCGTTCAGGTTTTTCCAATCGAGCCCGTGGACAAACCCGCGCTGCCGATCCGGCCGCGGGTATTCAGGCCGCGGAAGGAAAGTACCGATCGCCATCGCGCTTACGCTTCGCGAGATGAACCCTCGCGCGCAAGGATTAATGCTAAGAAAACCCTCCGCCCGCCGCGCTATTTCTGCCAGGTCGCCGCCGCGCCATCCGCGATGCGGCAGATGAACCCGGGAGGCCTATGGCCGCTGACTTCTCCATACCTTGCACGCAATGCCTGAAGCGCGTCGTTCGCCTCCGTCGCCTTCACCAGCGTTACGGTCCCACCGCCGAAACCGCCGCCGGTCAGCCGTGCGCCGAGCACACCCGGCAGAGAGCGCGCGATCGTGACCAGCTCATCCAGCTCCGCCGTGCTGTTCTCAAAGTTCACCCGCGAGCTTTCGTGCGATGCATTCATCAGCCCGCCGATCTCCGCCACGTCACCGGTTTGCAAGGCCTCAAGCGCGCGCCAGACCCGCTGATTTTCACCGACGATGTGGGCGGCGCGGCGGTGCAACGTCGGATCCATCGAAGCTCGCGCGGCTTGCAGTTGTTCCGGCGTCACCTCGCGGAGGCTTTCCACATCGAGCGCTTCGGCCGCGGCGGCGCATTCGTCGCGCCGCGTGTTGTAAAGGCTGCGGAGCAGATTGTGTTTCACGCCCGACTCCGCGACGAGGAGCGCGAATCCGGTTGGAAAGGGAATTGTGCGGATCTCTTCGCTCTGACAATCGAGATAAACAACATGATCTTTCTTGCCGAAAACGGACGTAACCTGATCCAGCAAACCGGAGCGCACGCCGACAAATTCATTTTCTGCGCGCTGACAAAGCTTCGCGAGCGCGAGCGGCTCCATGCGAATCTCGTGCAGCTTCATGAGCAAGCCGGCCGTTGCGACCTCGAACGCCGCCGAACTGGAAAGCCCCGCGCCCGCGGGCACATCCCCAGATACTTCCGCGGCGAAACCCGTGATTTCGTAACCTGCGTCGATGAACTGTTGGACTACGCCTAACGGGTAATTCGCCCAGCGTTCCTCTAATTGCGGCTGGAGATCATTCAGCCAGACCTGAACGCCGACGCCCGCAGTTTTGGAGGTGAAAACGACGAAGCGATCGCCGCGCGAAATGCCGGCGACGGTGAGGCCGCGGTCGATGGCCGCAGCGAGGACTACACCCTGGTTGTAATCGGTATGGTTGCCGAGCAATTCGACCCGACCGGGAGCATAAGCGGATGCGGGACTCACACGCGAACCATGTCACATCCGCATGATTGCGCTGCGGAAAAAGCGGAGGACGTGAATGGGCCAGCGCAAACTGACCGCCCGGATTGTTCTCCACAGATTTCGCGGCCGGCGTGCGGAGAGTTTGGTGCAAATTGCGTTGGGCGAATCCGCCAAGCGCGTCCATGCTTCCGCACCTGTGAAGACGAACACGCGCGAGAGCGATTATGTTCTCGGGACGCATGATGATGAAGTCGCGCGGCTGGGCCTGCAGCATCGTATCTGGCGCTCCGTCGTGACGGATTGCTGGCATCGCGCCGGCATCACCCACGGCTGGCGCGTCCTCGATGTCGGCGCCGGGCCTGGGTATGCGACCGCGGATCTCGCAGAGATCGTCGGTCCGAGCGGCGCGGTGCTTGGGATTGAACGCTCCGCGCGTTTTCTGGAAGCGGCGCGCGAGAGGTGCGCGCGACGCGGCCTGACGAACGTGGAGCTCCGGGAAGGAGACCTGATGGAGGTTTCGTTAGGCAATCTCGGTTACGACGCGAGCTGGTGCCGCTGGGTTGCGTCTTTTGTCTCTTCGCCGAAGAAGCTGGTCGAGAACATCGCGGGGGCGTTGCGGCCCGGCGGCGTCGCCATCTTCCACGAATACAGCGATTATGAGACCTTTCGTTACATGCCGGTGAAGCCTGCGCTCGAGAGCTTTATGGTCGAGGTCATGCAAAGCTGGCGCGCCGCCGGTGGGGAACCGAATATCGCACGCGAGTTGCCGCAGCTCTTGAGTGACGCCGGTTTCCGTGTCACCGAAATCGTCCCGCGTGTACGGACCGTTTCGCAGCGCGATTACACGTGGCAATGGCCAAAGGCGTTTATCCAGATCAACATCGCGCGCTTGCAGGAACTGGGTCGCGCTACGCCCGAGTGGCGTGCTGATGTTCTGCGCGAGTTCGCGGAAGTGGAAGCGGACGCCGGCGCCTGGTTCACGACACCGATGTTCCTCGAAATCGTTGCACGGAAAGAGTAAGAGAGCGCCGCATTTTCCGTTCTCCGCAGATTGGTCGAATTACGCAGATTTGAAGAGAAGAAGGCGCGCGCGTTCGGAAAACAAAATCTGTGAAACTTCGTGAGGATGTGTGGACGAAACTCTTTCTGAGTTGCTCGGTCTTTCTGACCGCTTCCGCTCTTGCAGAGGAGTCAACGCTGCTGCGTCCCGCGGCGGTTTTCGATGGACAGGAGATGCACGCGGATTGGGTCGTCCTGGTCACAGGCGACAAAATTGCAGCCGCTGGACCCGATGTTCCCGCACCAGCAGGTGCGCGAACCATCGATTTACCCGGGGTGACACTCCTGCCCGGAATGATCGAAGGTCATTCGCACATGTTCCTCCATCCGTACAACGAGACGAGTTGGAACGATCAGGTGACGGACGAGTCGCTCGCGATGCGTGTGGCGCGCGGGACGGTGCATGCGCGCAAAACACTCGAGGCGGGCTTCACGACCGCGCGGGATCTCGGGACCGAAGGTGCCGGGTATGCCGACGTGGGGCTAAGACAGGCGATTGAGAGCCGGATTATCGCCGGGCCGCGGTTGCTCGTCGCAACGAGAGCGATCGTCGCGACCGGCAGCTATGGACCGAAGTTTTCGACCGAAGTTGACGTTCCGCAAGGCGCGCAGGAGGCGAGCGGAGTCGAGGAGGTTACGCGCGTAACCCGCGAGCAGATCGGCAAAGGCGCCGACCTCGTGAAGGTGTATGCGGACTACCGCTGGAGCAAAGACGAGCCCTCGCGGCCGACTTTTTCGCAGGAAGAATTAAACGCGATCGTGCAGACTGCGCGTTCCGCGGGGCGGGCTACTGTGGCGCATGCCACCACGCCGGAAGGAATGCGCCGCGCGATCAATGCCGGTGTGGAAACGATCGAGCATGGCGACGAAGGAACGCCGGAGATCTTTCAGCTGATGAAGCAGAAAGGCGTGGCGCTTTGTTCGACGGTTGCCGCAGGAGATGCAGTCTCGCGCTACCAAGGTTGGAAGAAAGGCTCTGAGCCCGATCCGCCGCGCATTCAGCAGAAACGCGCGAGCATGAAAGCGGCGCGCGAAGCTGGTGTCACTTTCGTGATGGGCGGGGATTCCGGCGTTTTCGCGCACGGGGAGAACGCCCTCGAGATGGAGCTGCTCGTGCACGAGTACGGCTTTAAACCCCTCGAAGTGCTGCGCCAGGCGACGAGCGGCAACTCCAGTATTCTTCATCTAATTGATCGCGGAAGCATTCGTGCGGGCCTGCTGGCGGACCTCGTCGCAGTCGAGGGCGATCCGACGCGCGATGTCGCGGCGGTGCGTCGGGTGACGTTCGTGATGAAAGGCGGCGTAATCGTCCGCGAGCCGCAGCGCTGAAGTGTTCCTCGCACGGTTGGAACGCCTGGTCAGCACACCATCAAAAGATTCGCACATGGTTGCGCGACGGAAGGCGTGCCTGAGCCTCGTTAGGCTTCCAATCCGCCTGATCGTCCGCTGGAAGGTGCCACGAAGCCGATGAGTGAAACTGCTCCACCAGTAACCGGGCCCGGGCGCACCGCGCGGCGCTGGCCAGTCGGTCTTCTCGTCGGACTGATTGCCGGGATTGCCGGCGCGCTCCTGGCTGCGCCCGTTTCGGATTGGGCCATGGAAGCGCATCATGTCTCGACGATGGAAGGCGGACGCGCGTGTGCCGTGGTCGGGATTTGGATGCCGCTAGCATTCATCGGCGGCTTCGCGGTTGGATTCGTCGCTAGTCTGCGCCTCAGCGGCAGCGGATTTGTTGGTTTCGCAAAACGTCAGGGTCTCGCGTTGCTCATTACGGCGGCCTTGGTCGGCGTGGTGGGCGGATTGGGGTGGGCGACAGCCGATCATCCGCCCGAAATTGATGGCAAGAATCTCGCGCTTGAAATCGAGGTGCGTGTCCCGCGGAAAAGCCGGACGATCGATGATCTTAAGGCGCATGACTTCACAGTCGCGCTGGTCATCAGCGCATCAGATCGCAACTACTCGGACATGCGCTGGAGCGAAGCGCGCGCGGAAAATGACTTCATCATCGTTCCCGCCTGGTCGGCCCTGAACTCGCGTAACGCCGGCCGCGAGATTACCGCCGGCGTGGATGGCGAAAACCGTCAGATCTTCAACGTCATCTTGCCGGCTTCGCCAAAGAAAGCCGATGGCACATGGTCGGACTGGACGGGTGCGCGGCAGCGCTTCGACGGCAGCAAACCAGCGCCGCAAGATCAGTATCTGGCGCGCTATCGCGTGCGGTTTGCGAACGAGTATTCGCCGACTCCCTCCTACACACCGCAGCCGGAAACCTCGACGGCACGCGAAGATGCTAGCCCAATCGCAACCCCACGGGCCCGAGGTAGATGAAGGCATGCAACCACTGAGCAGGGTGTGGCCGGCGGGTGTGGTGATGAGGCAAAGACCCTGGGTCCCAACGAAGTGATTGGGCCGACGATGTGCATCTGTTCGGCCGGTGCGAACCACGGCTTCACAAGCTCGGCTGCCTGCGGACTTAGTTCTGGCGGCGAAGATTGCTGGCCCTGCGCCGCGCACGCCATGATAACAAAGACAAACGCCGCAACTCAGTGGGCGAATGGCGCGAATCCCGCAATGGGTGCGGCGGCCGTCGCCTCGGACCTGCTGCGTTCCATCGTCAACACTTCGCCGCGATAGAGGTCGTCACCGTCGGCGCAGGTTGGATCATCAGGGTGGATCGCGGTCACGATTGAGCTGAGGTTTACCGTCGCGGAGTTACGTTAACTTTGTTCACGAAGATGACGGCGGCTAATTATCGTGCGGCCACTTCGCCCACTCCGAGGATGTTTAACCCGGGCTTGCTCTGCGTCTCACCATTTACCGGCTTCTCGGTGAAGACGAGCGTCGTGCCGGGCACAATGACGGCGCGCACTCCCGCGAGGAAGGCCTTGGCGATGCCCGCCTTGCCTGCGATCTCGACGATATTTGGATCGTTCGCTGCGGGCTTGCCATCCACACAAATCCACTTCGCTTGGCCCTGCTCGTCCGTGCCGTCGAGCGCGCTATACACATGCTGCCCGTCGATGTCGAGGCTGGACACCGTGGTCCGGCCGATCTCGACCCCGTTGCGATAGACATAGACAACCTTGTCCGCTTCCGAGACGAGGATTGTGACCGGTCCGCTGACCGATTTTTCCGGCGTCCAGGTGAACTCACCCGCGCGCAGTTCCGCCTCTCCCGCGGGCGGCGTGACCTGCGAGAAAATCATCCCCGGATGCACCGTCTCACGCGGCGCGGAGTGGTCGTCGGCGATGATAACCGTACCGCCTTTCGTCGTCACGGTGAAGAGCAGCTTGGAAAACTCCAGCGGCAGGCGCACACAGCCATGTGAATCCGGGTAGCCCGGCAGATCACCCGCGTGCATCGCGATCCCCGTCCACGTCAGGCGCTCCATCCACGGCATCTCCGCACCCTTGTAGATGGTCGAGACGTGATCCTTTTCCTTCTCGATAATATCGAACACGCCAACCGGCGTGGGATGTCCCGGTCGCCCAGTGCTCACGCTGCTGCGGGCGATGCGGATGCCGTTGCGATACACGTAAGCAATCTGCTCCGGCTTGCTGACCACGATCAACACCGGCCCTCCCGGCGAGCGTTCCGGCTCCCACACGAAGTCGCCCGCGTTTAGCTTTTCGGTCGTGGGCGGCACTTGTGTGCCTTCGGTGAAATGCTCAGCGAATGCGGACAGCGGGAGCAGTGCGGTGGGAAAGAGAACGGAGACAAGCACCGTGTGAATGATGTTACGTTTCGGTCGCATAAGATTGGTGTTGGGAAAACGTCTCTTCGCTGGTGAAGTCGCGGGCCGCCTCGTTGGCGTTTTTCACGATTCGCCGCGGTCCGCCTATGTATGAAGCAGAGTTTCGAGCTCTGATGAACGTTTTGAAAACGTCCGGCGAACCGGTCGCGTCTGCATCGATAGCCGCGGCGGCTTTGGCTGCCAGATCTGGAGGAGAGGCGCTCTTTGACGGAACGGACTGCGCACGGGTGATGCCACTGAGTGCCAGCATAGCAATGGCAAGGGTAACTGCTGGCGCTGAAGAAGCGAGGCATCCGGGTGAGTCATAATCGGACGGCATGTCGGAGCCGGAAGTTAAAGATCAGCATGCCAGCGCGCGGCAGGTATAACGCGTTTCGACGAGCAGGTCTCTAAATTTCAAGAGGAGCAAACGAAGTGAAGGGAACGATCAAACATATTTCTTGCCCCTACTTCGCGGAGGCAGTTTGCTGCGCGGCCGGTTTGCCGCCGGTGGGAAAGGCGGCGTGACGACAAAACGCAGGCCCCATTCCGCCCGCCGCTGGAACCTTCCGCGTAAACTGTCGCGCCTAACGTGAACCTAATCGGCAGCTTCCCGATCTTTGTTAGTTGGCTGACGGTAACATTGACCGACACCGTCCATTGCTCCGTTCGACAATCATAGCTCGACTCCGCATTCACACCGAAGGTTGTTTTTGCCCTGGTAGTGTAAGCCAGAAATCATTGCAGAAAGGTGGACCAAGAATAGGCGCGGTGACTGTTGCCGGCGTAGACCTAGGTATGATTGGCCAGGATGCCATAGGTCCAACTATAACCCAGTGGCTTGAGCAATTCCGCCGTGGTCGCGTCGAACGCGTTGCGGATTTGGCGATCATGAGGTCATCTCCAGTCACTCCGCAGGACCTACTCATTGGGCTAACTTCGCGCAGCCATGCCGTCCATTCAGTGGCCCGATCGTCGTTCTCCGCCCGCCGGTCCGGACCGGCCATTTCCCGGTAAAAGCGCTGGTACTCCGCTTCGCGGCCGACTAACGCCAGATCCGCGCTCTCGTTCTTGTAGACATAGAAGGTTTGGCCATTCGCGGTCAGCCGGTGCACCTGATACCCGGCGGGGTGGCGAAGATCTCCTTTGCCTGGGCGTTTCGGCGTGCGGACGCGAAAGCGCGCACTGAAAAGGTTTGTGCGGATTGAGCGAGTTGCGGTGCCTGCGCAACCGCAAAATCCGGCAATGGTGCTGGCGGCCGAGAAGGACGAGAAGCAAGCCCCGCTCTCATGTTCATCAACGCGGTTTCCTTTACCGCCAAATCCTGCGGGGTCCCCAGGCGCCGTACAAACCAAAGGCAGCTTCGCGGTTCATTTCCGCCGCCATATAGTAATCTTCCGCGACACGCTGTTGCAGCGCGAGCTCGCGGTAACGTCGGTATTCTGGCTCCTGTCCGACGTAGGCAACGGCCTTCTTCTCGTCCTTGAAGACGTAGAAGACTCCGCGCTTCACCGTCGCGCGCTGGATCTGGTAAGCGGGCAGGCTGGCGTAGATTTGTTTCTGTTGTGCTGTCTCCGGTGCGAGAACGCGGAAGCCGGCTGCGCTCAGGAGCGATTCCGTGTTCGACGATTCCATGCTGGCACAGCCGCCGAAGCCAAGGACCGCGCTAAGGGCTGCAGTAGCGAGGAGGATCGCGTTAGAATTCTTTGTTTTTTATGATTGTGTCGGCACGATGGGTGGAGGCGCGCGTATTTACAATCCGAAAAAGTGATCCGTGCGCCTATGGGACTTTAGTCCTAGGCGCCCCGCGACCGGCTTCGCACGAGTAACGGGTATTGGCCGCGATTAAATGCTCACGGCCTGCGCCAACCGAAACTGCATATTATCCCGGCTGGAAGCTGAAAAAACCACCGCTTCCAAGTCGAAACGCGCGGCGTGTTTTGAAAATGGCTACCGTCCGCGCGAAATCCCTAAACGGTCTCGATGCGAATCGAGCGACCGGCTGGTCTGAATTGCGTCACGTTAAGAATCATGGGCGTGAATGAGAACGCGCGCGAGGAATCCACCCGGCCTGTCACATTGGCCCGCCAGGAGAGCGACCCTCTGTCAGACAAGCACCGGGCGCGGCAAGTTGCGTGGTGAAAGTCTTCCCGACCATATCGTCGGAAGAGATGGTGTCATTGGTGCGGACGAGCAGAGGCGTGCCGGCCGGGATGGTGGTTGCGGACGCGAGATAGAACGCAGCCAGGAGCAGACGACCACCACCACTAGGGCAGTGTGTCGAAAGGATCGAAATTGTCTGGGGGGAGTGCGTAGCGCCTTGGGCGCTGTAGCCGCGTCGCTGCAGCTCTGATTTCGAGACCGTCGGGACGAGCTGCCGGTTTATTGGCCAACCGCGGCGCATCTCGACCCCGCGTTTACGTCCTGCTAAAGTCTGCCTATAATCCGAGAAGCTCTTCCGCAGATCCGCTGCGCCATTCAATGACGCCCTTTCTTCGAAAACTTCTCGGCCTCAATTGGCTGTTGCTCGTCAACATGCTCGCTCTCGCGATCTTTGGCGTCGTGGCTGTTTACAGCGCCACTTACATGCGCGGCGATGCGGTCACGGCCGAGTTCTGGCGGAAGCAGGCAAATTGGGTCGCAGTCGGCTTCTTCGCTTTCATGGTGACGAGCCTGATCGACTACCGATGGATTCGTTGGGGCGCCCTGCCCATGTATCTCGCAGGTATCGTCTTCCTGATTCTGACGAAGTTCATTGGCACGAAGGTGTATGGCGCCCGGAGTTGGCTGCACCTCGGTCCTATCAATTTCCAGCCTGCTCAGCTTGCGATCATCGCGGGCATCATGGTGCTCGCGCTCTTTCTCAGCCAGTTCCGCGAGATGCATCCGATGCTGCGGCTTGCCCTCTGCGGCGCAATCGTTGGCGCGCCGTGTCTGCTGATTTTAATGCAGCCTGATCTGGGCATGACGATCATCTGGGGACCGGTTCTACTCGGGCTCCTTTTCGTCGGCGGCATCCCGGTTCGTTATCTCATCTGCCTTGTATTGATTGTCGCCGCCTTCCTTCCGATCGCGATTAACCTGGGCCTGAAGCCGTATCAGAAGGAGCGCATCACCGCGTTCCTCAATCCCGAGATAGATCGCCAAGGCTCCGCGTGGGCGATCAATCAATCGCTCATCGCGATCGGTTCCGGCGGTTGGTCGGGAAAAGGATTCAAGGCGCCAAACACCCAGATCGAGCTTGGGTTTCTTCCCGCCACCGCCGTGCACAACGATTACATCTTCTCCGCCATCGGTGAGCAATGGGGATTCGTGGGCGGCGCCTTCCTCCTCGGCGCTTTCGCCTTGCTGCTGCTCACGTGTTTGTTTGTCGCGTTCTGCGCCGGCGATCAGTTCGGGCTGCTCCTGGCCGTCGGTATTGCCGTCCTCATCTTCACGCACATCTTCCAAAATGTGGGGATGACGATCTCAATGTTGCCCATCACCGGTGTGCCATTGCCGCTCATCAGTTACAGCGGCTCGTTCGTGCTCATGATCATGTTCGGACTCGGCGTCGTGAACAGCATCTGGGTGCACCGCAAAGTTGCACCGTTGTAGCTCCCGCGAAGCGGAGGCGGGCGATTTACTTTCCACTTTCGCGCACCTAACATCACGCTCCGCAGCATGGAGAGCGATTACAAGGTCAAGCTCGAGATCTTCGAAGGTCCGCTCGATCTTCTCCTTTACCTGATCAAGCGCGATGAGCTCGACATTTACGAGATTTCGCTCGAGCGGATCACGCGGCAGTACCTGGAATATCTTCAGGCCTTCAAGGAGCTGAACATCGACGTGGCCGGCGAATTCATCGTCATGGCCGCGAATCTGATTTACCTCAAGAGCCGCAGCCTCCTGCCGGTAGATCAACAGCCACCGGAAGAAGATGTCGGAGAGGACGATCCCCGTTGGGACCTGATTCGGCAGTTGATTGAATACAAGAAGTTCAAGGAAGCTGCGGCGCAGTTACAGGTGCGTCAGCTTGCGCAGGAACGCATCTTTGTCCGCGAGCCGGCCGCTTTCGATGGAGTCCCGCTCCCTCCGTTGCGGATCGGCGAGGTCGGCATTTTTCAGCTCATCAACGCCTTTCAGGCCGTCATCAAACGCATCGAAGCGCGCGAAGATTTGCGCGAAATTTTCGGGGAACACTACACGGTCTCGGAAAAGATTGATTGGATTCTGCAGTGCGTTTCAGATGGCGTCCCGCTGCGCTTCTCGGACCTGTTTGCGAACATGGCCTCGCGCGTGGAAATCGTCGTCACCTTCCTCGCGTTGCTGGAGTTGATCCGGCTCCATCAGGTCCACGCAGCACAGCGCCATCCTTTCGACGAAATCGAGATCGCGGCAGCGGCGGCCTAGTCAGCCAAGTATCTTCCCATGCCTGCCGTTTTGATCGCGGGATGCGGCTACGTCGGAGCTGCGGCAGCGGATCTTTTTCACCAGCGCGGCTGGACTGTCGAAGGGTGGACGTTCTCGGCCGACTCGGCCCGGGAACTTTCGGCAAAGCCTTATGCCGTTCGTGCCGTCAACATCGCCCATCACGGAGAAGTCATCGCTGCGGCAAAGGAGTTTGATGCAGTCATTCATTGCGCTAGTTCCCGTGGCGGCGATGTCGACACCTACCGGCGCGTTTACCGGGACGGCGCGAGCAATCTCGCGGCCACTTTCCCTTGCGCGCTGCTCTGTTTCACGAGCAGCACGAGCGTCTACGGGCAAACCGGCGGCGACTGGGTCACTGAGTTAAGCGCGGCCGAGCCGCATCGTGAGACGGGGAGAATCTTGCGCGAAGCCGAAGAGATCGTGCTTGATACCGGAGGAGTTGTCGCACGTGTTGCAGGGATCTATGGTCCGGGCCGCTCAGCGTTGCTCAGCAAACTGCTGACCGGAACCGCCGTGCTTGAACCTAACGAGAGGTTCCTTAATCAGGTGCATCGCGAGGACGTCGCCGAGGCGTTGTTCTTTCTCGTCCAGCATCACACGAGAACAGCTGCGGGAAAACGCGTTGTCGAGCGGCTGATCTACAACGTGTCCGACGACCATCCGTTCACGCAACGGGAATGTTACGAGTGGCTCGCGGCTACGTTGCAGCGCCCGGTTCCGCCAAGTGTAAGGAATTCAGTGGAACGCAAGCGAGGGAACAGCAATAAGCGCGTGAGCAGCGAGAAACTCCAGAGACTCGGCTGGAGTCCACGCTATCCGACGTTCCAGCGCGCGATGACTGAGAGCATCCTGCCCGCTCTTCAACGTTCCGGCCCGCAAAACATAGCGGTATAGAAGCTGCTCAAATCGGAGCATGCGGAAGATCAATCTGACCGGGCGCGAGGCCTTGGTTGGTCGCGCGCTCGGGTTCACAGACGCGCTGCCCGGCGCTGAGATCCTCGACCACACCGCATGGATCCAGAAGATATGACCGACACGTTGAACAGTCTCATGTCCGCCCGGGTTCCTGGAAAGCACGCCGTTTTACGAAGAGGTCGATCTCGCCGATATGCCCGTGACTTCCTTCGAAATGAACCCTGCCTACGTGCAGGAGCTGAAAGGCGCTCTCCTTCGCTATTAGACAGCCGCAGCCATCTGGGCGGCCGCGGCGTGGTTCAAGGTCGTTCGCTCGCCGAAGAGCTGGCGGATCACTTCTTCGACAGGTAACTCTTGCACATTGATGTCGGTGACGTTGCAGTTAGCGAGCAATTGACGGGCGGTCTCGGTAACCTGCGCCCGGGGCACTTTCAGCTGCACGGAGACCGGCGTTTGCTCGACGACCTCACCGAAGGCTGAAAAGTCGCGCGCAGCCGTTTCTTCGAAGGTAAGGCTGACAATCTTCGCGCCGGAGAAACGATCGATAATCGCCTCGAGCGGTCCATCGAAAAAGATTTTCCCGTGATCGATGATGATGACGCGCTGACAAAGCTCCTCGATATCCTGCATGTAATGGCTCGTGAGCATGGTCACGATTTTGTGCTCCTGATTGTAGACGCGCAGGAACTCGCGGACGCGCTTTTGGCTCACGACATCGAGGCCAATCGTCGGCTCATCGAGAAAGAGGACGCGCGGTTCGTGAATCAGCGCGGAGATCAGCTCCATCTTCATTCGTTCGCCTAACGAGAGCTCGCGGACCATGACATTCATCTTATTGGTCACTTCGAGCAGCTCGCTCAAGCCGCCGACAACCTGCCGGAAACGGGCGCGATCAATCCCGTAAATGGCGCGATTCAACTCCAGCGACTCCTGCGCGGGCAGGTCCCACCAGAGCGCGTTCTTCTGTCCCATGAGCAGGCTGAACTGCCGCTTCATTTCATTCTTCCGCTCCCACGGAACGAAGCCGAGGACGCGCGCCTCGCCTGCACTGGGGTTCAAGAGACCTGAGAGCATCTTGAGCACGGTTGTTTTGCCGGCTCCGTTCGGTCCGAGGAAACCGACCAGCTCTCCTTCCTCGATCGTGAAGGAAACGCCGTCCGCCGCACGCGTTTCGTCGTACTTCCGCCGGACCAAGCCCTTGAGCGAACCGCGTAAGCCGCTTTCCTTTTTGTAGGTCCGGTAAACCTTCGTCAGGCCAGACGCTTCAATCGTGCTCATTGACCATCGCGTCCTGAGTTGGCATACCATCCGGGTATGAGCGCAACTACCGTCAAGCTAGACGCAGAGATGCTGCGTGAGATTGCGGAGGCAAAGCCGGCCGGACAGACTTTGAGCAGTTTTGTCCGGAGCGCACTCAAGCGAGATCTGCGACGTCGAAAGATGAAACACGCAGCGGAGGCGTATCTCGCGCTTCCCGCGAGCTCGCCTGATGAGCGGGAGGCGCAGGAAAAATGGGAAGCTGCTCCGCTCTCCCAGCCGCCGTGGGGACGAAAAAAATGAAACGTGGGAGCATCGTCTGGGTAAATCTGACCGATACATCTCCCCCCGAGATGGGAAAAACACGTCCCGGCATTATCCTTTCGAATATTGATCAAAACGGGATCCTCCAGACGGTTGTAATCATTCCGCTTTCCAGCCTCGCGCCGGAAATTTGGCGGTTGCGGATACGAATTGCACCTGGCGCTAAGAAACCAAGTTTTGCCATCATTCCGGGATTACGCCAGGTGAGCAAAGCTCGTGTGCACGAAATTATAGGGGCGGCATCGGCAGAAACGATGGAGTCGCTCCTGGACGCAGCCGCGGCTTATTTGAGCGATTGAATCAAGCCGCACTGGGCTGTGCCTGTCGCGCGGCTTTCTTCTGCAGCAGCGGCAGCACCTTCTCCACGAGCGCATCCGCGCTCACGCCATGTTTTTTGCGCAGAATCGGAATTGTTCCGTGCTCAATAAACTGATCGGGCCAGCCAATGCGTACGACCGGCGTGTTGATCATGCGCGAGTGGAGATGCTCCATGGCGGCACAACCGAAACCGTTATGCAGGACGTGATCTTCCAGGGTGCAAATTACCTGCGTCCCGCGCGCGAAAAACTCGAGCGTCCCGGTGTCCATCGGTTTGATCCAGCGCGGATTGATGAGCGCAACCGAGAAGCCTTCCTCCTCCAGCTTCCGTGCGGCTTCCACGGCCACTTCAAACATGTTCCCGAGGCCGAAGATCGCCACATCGCGACCGTGCTGCACGACTTCCGCCTTGCCGATTTCGAGCAGCTTCGGCGCAGCCTTCGGGACGGCGCCCGTGCCGGCGCCGCGCGGATAACGGATCGCGATTGGTCCTGAACTGTAGTTCGCCATCGTCCAAAGCATGTCGACGAACTCATCTTCATCCTTCGCCTGCATATGCACGATGTTTGGCACGTGCCGCAGATAACCGATGTCGAAAAGCCCGTGGTGTGTCGGACCGTCATCGCCGCTCAAGCCCGCGCGATCCATGCAAAGGGAGACGTTCAGGTTCTGCAACGCCATATCGTGAATGATCATGTCGTAGGCGCGCTGCATGAACGTGGAGTAGATCGTCAGGAACGGCTTCACGCCTTGTGTTGCCAGGCCGCAGGCGAAGAGCGCCGCATGTTCTTCCGCAATCCCTACATCGAAATAGCGCTCCGGATGCGCCGCCTGAAAATGGACGAGACCGGTCCCGGTTGGCATTGCGGCGGTGATCGCGACGACGTTCTTGTTCGAATCCGCGAACTTCGCCAGCGTTTTGCCAAATAACTCGGAGTAAGTCGGCGATCCCCCGGGCGCCGTTTCGCCGGTCTCGGCGGCAAATTTGCCCAAGCCATGGAACTTATCCGGCTTCGCGATTGCGGGTTCGTAGCCTTTTCCCTTCTTCGTCAGGATGTGCAGGATGACTGGTTCATCCTGCGTCTTCAGGAATTCGAACGTCTTAGTGAGCAGCGGGATGTCATGTCCATCGATCGGGCCGTAATAGCGCAGGCCGAGTTCCTCGAAGATCACGCTCGGCACGAGCAGGCCCTTCACGCCTTCCTCTACTCGATGCGCAAACTGGACCGCCGTCTTGCCCGCCACTGCCTCGATGAAACGGCGGGCCTTATCGTGCAGTCCGGCATAGGTCGGGTTGGCAACGATATTGTTCAAATACGACGCAATCGCCCCCACGTTTTTCGCGATGGACCATTCGTTGTCGTTTAGGATGACGATGAACTTCCTGGTCTGCGACTTCGCATTGTTCATTGCCTCGTAGCTAATGCCGCACGTGAACGCCGCATCGCCCGCGACCACCACCACGTGTTCGTCCGTCCCGCGGATATCGCGGCCCACGGCCATCCCCAGACCGGCCGAAAGCGCCGTGCCCGCATGACCCGCTCCGTAGCAATCGTGCTCGGATTCCGTTCGGAGCAGGAATCCATTCAGGCCTTGATACTGTCGCATCGTGCTGATGCGATCCAGCCGGCCCGTAAACATCTTGTGCACGTAGCCCTGGTGACTGACGTCAAAGACGAATTTGTCGCGCGGAGTTTCGAAGACCCGATGAAGGGCGATCGTGAGTTCGACCACGCCGAGGTTCGGACCCAGGTGTCCGCCGGTCTCGGAAAGAACGGCGACGAGCTCATCGCGGACTTCCTGGGCGAGCTGCGGAAGCTCCTGTTCCTTCAGCAACTTGATATCCGCAGGGGAACGGATGCTCTTCAGCAACGAAGAATTGGGCGCAGGGCTAGAAGAGTCGGACGTCATCGTTTGGAGTACTGGCTTGTGGCGGTGGGTCGGCCCTTGGGCCTGGTTCTGCGCTCACTTCGAACTCTTTCACCACAGGTTTGCCGGCATGGTTGCGGGTTATAACTTCTATTCGTTGCTCGGCGCTCGTCAGCCGTTCCTGGCAGATTTTTACCAGCTTCATTCCCTCTTCGTAGCGCACGATCAGCTCTTCCAGCATCATTTTGCCGGATTCCATCTGGTCGACAATCGCCTCCAGCCGGTCCATCGCCGCTTCGAAGTTCAGCTCAGCACCGGGCTTTTTTGCAGGGGTGGTCATGTGGAATGCGGGAGGAGCAATTAAGCATACGGAGTTGGATTAAAAAGGTTCGCATTTGACCAACGTGGCGTCTGGCGCCGCGGCTGCCTATCGGTAGAGCCACAAAGAAGAGACTAATTTGGAAACCAGAAAGCCAGGATTCCTAATCAGGAAGGAGGAAAGCACAAACGAGACGGAACAAAAGATCCTGGTCAGCGTCGGCCACGTTTATTCAGCTCCTCTCTGGTTTCTTGCTTTTAAATTCGAAACCTCTTTTCCTGCTTTCGTGATTCAATCCGTCCGCCCGATGAGCCTCCGCATCGAACTACGTGATGTCGAACCGGGCGACTTGCCGCTGTTCTTCGCACACCAGCAAGATCCCGAGGCCCTCGCGATGGCAGCATTCACTTCGCGGGATGCGGCCGCATTCGACCAGCATTGGGCGAAGATCCTGGCGGACGACACGAATCTGATAAAGACGGTGGTCGTCGACGGCCAGGTAGCAGGGAACGTTCTGAGCTTCACGCGCGATGGGAAGCGCGAGGTCGGCTACTGGATCGGCCGCGCGTATTGGGGCCGGGGCGTCGCAACCGGGGCGCTCTCCGCTTTCCTCGGCTTGGAACAGACGCGACCGCTTTCCGCTGGCGTGGCGAAGCACAACGCGGCGTCGCTCCGCGTCCTGCAAAAATGCGGGTTCACGTTCCTCCGCTCCGCCGACGAGGGATCCGATAACGCTGACGATTCGCACGTTCTTTTGGTGCTGACCGAAGCGGGTTAGATTTGGAAACCAGGAAGAGAACAGCGGAAAGAGTTCTGATTCCCTGTTGCTGCGTTCGACTCCCTTTCCGTTTCTGGATTTCTGGCTTCCAAATTTAAACTGCTTCTCCTGCTTCCTGCGTTCCTGATTCGTTAGTTCAATGCCGAGGTTTCGCGAAAACATTCCCATCGGCGACTACGTAATCTACGTCCTGATGCGCGACATCGTCGGCCACAATTCGCCAACCAGCCGCTCTACGGTCAGGCCGCGCGCGCGTTGGAAACCAGTGCCGTCAGCTTGCGCCTCATCGCAAACGAAACCGGACTGTCAAAAGCGCGGTGCAGCATGACTGGCAAACGCTGCTTGGCGTACCGGTAGCGGGATGCTGATCGCTTACTTGTGCAGCCGGAAGGTGCATCGCGTTTTTAGCGAACCTCAGGTGCCGAAGGGACCGCAACAGCCGGCGCAGACGCCTTCGCAGGCGGATCGGGATGCCAGGTCCAAATGAGCAGCATGACGAAGAAGCCAATCACGTACGCGACCGGGATCCACCAGCCATGGCGGAGCCATCTCGCGACGGAGCGCGTCTCGGGAAAGACATTGCAAAGCGCGACCCCGGACGACGACCCGAACCAGATCATGGAGCCGCCAAAGCCGATCGTGTAGGCGAGGAAGCCCCAGTCGTAACCTCCCTGTTTCAGCGCGAGCGCCGTTAGGGGAATGTTATCGAAGACGGCGGATAGAAAGCCCAAGCCGAACGCCGTTTGCCATGAAGCGAGCGGCAGATTTTCGACCGGCATCATCGATGCAGCCAGGACGAGCGCGAGGAGGAAAATGGAACCCCGAAGCGCTCGCGGGAGAACGTCCCAATCGGGACGCCGCAGAGCGATCGACAGCAAAATCGCGAACCAGACGGCTACGCCCACAAACGGGAAGCGGTCGGCCGATTTCGGGAACCAAAGATTCACGATGATGTTGGTCGCGACCGCAAAAACCAGGATCAAGGCCACGATGCCGAGCCGGACCCAATCGACTTCGGTGGGGCCGTGACTGTGCCGCAAGATGGGGGAATATTTTTGCTGCTGGAGCGCCGCCGGAATCCCGAAGACGAAGAGCGCAACCGCCGATGGAATGATGGCCTCGAACACACGGGTGGGCGAGACGCCGGCGATCCACATCATGGTTGTCGTGGTGTCGCCAACCACGCTCCAGGCGCCGCCCGCGTTCGAGGCCGCGACAATGGCGGCGACGTAGCCGATGTGAACTTTGCCACGGAAGAGTTGCAGAGCCATCGCGCCGCCGATCAGCGCGCCGGCGATGTTATCGAGGAAACTGGAGAGGACCCAAACCATCGCCAGCAGGACGAAGCCGCCTTTCCAATCGTGGGGCAGATACTTCGGCAGAACGATCGGAACATGACTTTTCTCGAAGTGACGTGACAACAGGGCGAAGCCGGTCAACAGGCACAACAGGTTAATGAGAATTACCCACTCGTGTCCGAGATGAGATAAAAAGCCGGCCAGACCCGGACCGGTCTTGAAGCCGGTGAAAAGGATTTTGTGCAGGGCAATGGCCGCCACGCCGGTGACCGAGACGAGAAAAGTGTGACGATGAATCAACGCCACGCCGAGGAGCGTGAGGCCGAACAAGATGAAATCGATCGGAATCGCCAAAACAGTCGCGGCCGCGTATCCGAGCTCAACATCGACGATACCTGGCAGTGCTCCGAGCGAAGGCATCGCCCTAATCAGGCGCTCGGGGAGTCGCCCGCAACCGTATTCGTGAGCTGCCGCTCGAATTCAGAGGAGTCGGTCGGACGGAGAGGACCGAATGGAGCACGATGGCCCTGTCATGGCAATTCAGGATGAGAGCAGTGGGACTCGCCGGTTTTGAGTCGCTCCACCTTCGCGACGTAGCCTTTGATATCGCATTTCCGCTCGAGGCCGGCCGCGTTCATGTAACGCACCTTGCCAAAGATCGGGCGCTCGAACCAGGGGCGGTCGTGTTGGCCGAAGACCCATGCGATGTTGGCGAAGGAGTTCGCGTCGCGCCCGTCGAGGAAATACTTGTTGTTGATCGCGAGGGCCGTGGCGTGCGCTTCCTCAGGGGCCGGAGTCCACTCCAGTATTTTCTTCCCCCAGTACATGCGCATGTGGTTGTGCATGTAACCGGTGAAACGCATCTCATTCATGGCAGCGTTCCAATACGGATCATGCGTCGCCGCGTTCTCGAGCTGTTCGCGTGAGTAAAGGTAAGGGCGCGAATCAC
>JACCTI010000024.1 GCA_013812515.1 Chthoniobacterales bacterium | reverse complement strand
GGAACGGTGACGGATCTCTCCGGTCGAATGCTCAGCGGACAAACGGTCGAGGCCTTCCTCATCTCAATCGCCCACGCTCAACCGCTCGTGGTTGGATTGAATTGCGCGCTCGGCCCGAAAGAGATGCGGCCCTACATCGAGGAGCTGGCGCATAACGCCTCGCAATACGTGAGCGCCTACCCGAACGCCGGCCTGCCGGATCCGCTCTCCGCGACAGGCTTTCCGGAAACGCCAGAGAGCCTCGCCCCGCAACTGCGCGATTGGGCGCAAAACGGCTGGTTGAATGTCGTAGGAGGGTGCTGCGGAACCACTCCGGATTACATCCGCACGATCGCGAACCTCGTGCGCGATTGTCCGCCGCGAAAGTGGGAGGCGCCTCAGCGCGGCGACCGTCGGAGCACTGCGGCCCCTCCCACATTACAACTCTCCGGGCTCGAGCCACTCAACATCACACCGGAAATGGGCTTCGTCGTTGTCGGCGAGCGCACCAACATCACCGGCTCGCCACGTTTTTCGAAGCTGATTCTCGGTGGTGATTTCGACGCCGCAATCACGGTCGCACGTCAGCAGGTGAAAAACGGCGCCAACATCCTGGACGTGAACGTGGATGAAGGAATGATCGATTCCGAAGCGACCATGACGCGCTTCCTCTGTCTGATCGGAAGCGAGCCGGAAATCTCCCGCATTCCCTTCATGATCGACAGCTCGAATTGGAGCGTGATTGAAGCGGGATTACGCTGCGTCCAGGGCAAAGCGGTCGTGAACTCAATCAGCCTGAAGAATGGCGAACCGGAGTTCCTGCGTCAGGCTGCACTCGTTAGGCAATACGGCGCGGCCGTCATCGTGATGGCATTCGACGAGCAGGGCCAGGCAGACAATTACCAGCGTCGAATCGAGGTCTGCGCGCGTGCTTACAGATTGCTGACCGAATCGGCCGGCGTCCCGCCGAACGACATCATCTTCGACCCAAACGTGCTTACGGTTGCAACCGGGCTCGACGAACACCGGAACTACGCGGTCGATTTCATCGCAGCTGTTCGCTGGATCAAAGCGAACCTGCCGGGTGCGCGCACGAGCGGTGGGATCAGCAATATCTCGTTCTCTTTCCGCGGCAACAACGCGGTGCGCGAGGCGATGCACGCTGCGTTTCTGTATCACGCGATTCGTGCCGGTCTCGACATGGGCATAGTCAACGCCGGACAGCTCGCCGTTTACGAGGAAATCGAACCGGAACTTCGCAGCCGCGTGGAAGACGTTCTCCTGAATCGGCGCGATGACGCCACCGAGCGGCTGGTCGATTTCGCTGAAAGCGTCAAGGCGCGCGACAAAGCACCGGTCGAAAAAGAGGCCTGGCGCAGCGCGCCGGCCGAGGAGCGGCTGTCGCATGCGTTAGTCAAAGGCATTGTCGATTTCATTGAAGCCGACACGGAGGAAGCGCGCCGTCGAAGCAACCGGCCACTCGACGTGATTGAAGGTCCGTTAATGGCAGGGATGAGCGTCGTGGGTGATCTCTTCGGCGCGGGCAAAATGTTCCTGCCGCAGGTGGTGAAGAGCGCACGCGTGATGAAGAAGGCAGTCGCGTATCTGATGCCGTTCATGGAGGCGGAGAAGGAGGGCGGCGCGAAACCGCAAGGCCGCATCGTGATGGCCACGGTGAAAGGCGACGTGCACGATATCGGCAAGAACATCGTGGGTGTCGTCCTGCAGTGTAACAATTACGAAGTCATCGACCTCGGTGTGATGGTCCCGGCCTCGAAGATTCTCGAGGCAGCGCGCGAGCGGAAGGCCGATGTCATCGGTTTAAGCGGGCTGATCACGCCCTCGTTGGATGAGATGGTGCACGTGGCGCAGGAGATGGAACGCGAAGGCTTTCAGGTGCCGCTCTTGATCGGTGGCGCGACGACCAGCCGCGCGCATACCGCGGTGAAAATCGCGCAGCATTACCGCAGCAGCGTGGTCCACGTGCTCGACGCCTCGCGTGCCGTTGGCGTGGTGAACAGCCTTTTAAACGCGGAGCTAAAGGGTCGCTTCGATGCGGAAACGCGAGTGGACTATACGTCGTTGCGAGAGGCGCATTTTGCGAAATCGAAGGAGCGCAAGACGGTGACTCTGCAGC
>JACCTI010000019.1 GCA_013812515.1 Chthoniobacterales bacterium | reverse complement strand
CGGCGCGCTTGAACTTCTCGTGCAATCCGAGGCGGGTGAACGCTTTCATGCTGAAGGGGAGAAGCGATTCACCGATGTGAAAACGAGGGAACTTGTCCCGCTCCAGAACAACGACTCGCCGACCGGCCCGGACGAGCAGTGCAGCCGCGGTGCTGCCGGCCGGTCCACCTCCGATGATGGCCACGTCGTAGGTTTCATTCGGCATGAGCGGCTCAAGTTACCAAAGATGGTTCAGAAGCAAATCAGTTGTCGTTTGGTTAAGGCTTCGGCGTTAAGGTTTGGAGGGGCGGGCGCTGTCTCGTTCCAAATCGCTCGGACACCGCAGCGGGCGTCCCCCCAATCGCTATGTGTCGCCGCTTTACAGTGCGACATCGAATGGAGGAAGATGCGCTTCGCATGAGCTTGGGCCAGTCACGAACTGACGGGGCGTTTGTCACACAATGAGTCGCCAACGTCCGCAGGCTGAGAACGGCCAGACGCTAGTCTTGCTGCTCATTCTCATCGCGATGGCTGGCGGCGCTCTCTGGTATGTGAAAACGTCGCGCGCGCGGAAGGAGAAGGAAGCATGGGCCTTCGCGAACGACGTGGCGCATCGCGTCATTCTGCAGGGGGACAGCCGTATTCTTGACCTCACCCTTTCCGGGGAGGCCAAGGTCACTTATCCACCCTCCTGGCGTCAGCGGATGCTCGAGTTTATTCGCGTCCAAGGTCAGCCCCATTCCCATATCAGACTCACCGGCGACGTCCAGTTCACGAATGAATTTCTGGACCCGCAGGGCCACTTCCGCGCGGAGCTCGATTACGAGAACGGCCCCGCGTATCTGGAGTTGCGAATCTCACATCCTGGAGTGCTCTGGCAGATCGATCATATGAATTGGATCTGGCAGCGCCCGCCCGAACCAGTCCCAACTCCGATTCCGGCGGCGAGTGTCACCCCGAGTCCCACGCCGACCCCGACTCCCGTTGTTCCCTCACCGTCGTCATCCAAGCGGAAGAAGCGATGAAACTGATCGATCGCTTCATCAGCCGCGAGCTGATCGTGAACCTGCTTTTTGCGGTGGCCGTGCTGAGCCTGGTTCTCGTGGTCGGCAATATCTTTCGCAAGCTGCTCCCGCTGCTCGTGAATCACGACGTGCCGGTGGAATATCTGCTGACCTTCATTGGTTACGTCCTGCCGTTCTCGCTCATTTTCACCATCCCATGGGGTCTGCTGACCGCGATCCTCCTCGTCTTCGGCAGGCTGTCGGCGGAGAACGAGCTTGTCGCTTTGCGTGCCAACGGCGTGAGCATCGGACGAATCTGCGTCTCGCTCGCGGTCATCGCGGTGATCTGCACGGGCATTTGCCTCTGGCTCAATGTGCAGGTCGCCCCCGCGGCACAGCAGAAATTGCGGGCCACGATCTTCCGCCTCGCCTCCGCCGATCCGATGGCGCTCTTTGGGAGCGATCAGGTGATCGATCAATTTCCCGGCCGCAAGATCTACGTCGGCAAAAAGGAAGGCCACAAGCTGGAGAACATCATCGTCTTCGAGTTGAACGATGCCGCGGTGCCGATGCGTGTGACCCATGCGCGCAGTGGAACCCTCGAAGCCGACCTGCCGAATCAGCGCATCCTGATGCATCTCTACGATGCCCGCTACCAGCAGCGCGATGAGAAGGAACCATTCGATCTCCGGCGAGTGCGCGATGGCATCAACATGGCGGAGGGAACATTGCCCATCAGCCTCGAGGAGCTTTACCAGAAAGAGAAACGCCGCACGAGTCGCTCCGCACTTTCCATCGAACAGTTAATAGAGCAGTTGAAGACGGGCGACGTCAGCGCGCAGAGCGCGAGCCGGACGGAGATCAGCAAACGTTTTTCGTTTCCTTTTTCGTGTCTGGCGTTTGCGCTTATGGCGGTACCGCTCGGCATCACCGCGCATCGACGTGAAACATCGATGGGTTTTCTGATCAGCCTCATCGTGGCCTTCAGTTACTTCCTCTTCGTGATCGCGGCGGACGCGTTGCGGGGCAACGCCGCATTGCATCCGGAGTTGCTGGTCTGGTTTCCAAACGTGCTCTTCCTCGTTTTGGGAGCGTGGATGTTCCGCCGGCTCGCCCGTCAATAACAGCG
>JACCTI010000478.1 GCA_013812515.1 Chthoniobacterales bacterium | reverse complement strand
GCGAGAGCGAGATCTTGGTGATCTGCGTTTATTTGTTTTGGTCCGGATTTTAACGAGGCCAACGAACCATCCTCGACATGCCGCCTGCGCTTCAAACTACGAGTCGAAACCAGTGCGCCCCCTTTTTTTGTGCTGCTGCGAGCATCCTCGATCCTGAGAAAAATTCAAGCCTTCGCGCCGAAAAGGGGGTGCTCGCGAGAAGACGCTTCCTGCTGCACGCGCCTCACGCTAGAGCTACTCCATGTGCGGCATCGCTGGCTACGTGACCTCGCATGACGAAGTCGATCGCATGTCGCTGCTCCGGCGAATGGCCGACGGACTGCGGCACCGCGGGCCTGATGATGAGGGATACTTCGTTCAGCCCGGCATCGGCCTGGCGGTGCGACGGCTCAGCATTGTCGATCTGCCAGGCGGGCATCAACCCATCGGGAACGAAGACCAAACCGTTCAGGTCGTTTGCAACGGCGAAATCTACAACTATCCCGAACTACGTGTGGACCTCGAGACGCGTGGTCACGTCTTTAGGACTAATGGTGATACGGAAACACTGGTCCACCTCTACGAGGAGCACGGCACCGGGATGCTTCGTTTTTTGCGCGGCATGTTCGCCCTGGCCATCTGGGACTCGCGCAATCGCACCCTTTTCCTCGCCCGGGATCGACTCGGAAAAAAGCCATTGAATTACGTCGTTGCTGACGGAGCGCTGTATTTCTGTTCGGAACTTGCGCCTCTCCTCGAACAGAACCTCGCAGCAGCGGAAATCGATCCCGATGCGCTCGCGGCTTACTTGATGTTCGGGTTCATCTCGGCGCCTCGGTCGATGGTGCGGCATATCAGGAAATTACCGCCGGCGCATTATCTCGTCTGGCGCGCGGGCGAGATGAAGCTGGAACGGTATTGGTCCCTTGCTTCGAGCCCGAAAACCACCCGACCTTACGATGAGGTGCGCGAAGAAGTGCGCGCGAAGCTGGATGAAAGCCTGCGGCTGCGCCTCCGTAGCGACGTGCCCGTGGGACTGCTCCTGAGCGGCGGGCTCGATTCAAACGCGCTGCTCGCCCGCCTCGTCCGCGGCGTCGGCGAGAAAGTGCAGACCTTCACCATTGGGTTTGAAGAAAAGGACTACGACGAATCCGAGATAGCAAGGGCGTCGGCCAAACACTTCGGCGTGGAGCATCATGTCCTTATGGGAAATACCGACCTCTTGAAGTTCCTGCCCGAGGTCGTCCGGCATTTTGGCGAGCCGTCGGCGGACAAGTCCGCTCTGCCCACGATGCTGGTGTGCGAGCTGACGCGCCGCCACGTGAAGGTCGCGCTGAGCGGCGACGGTGGCGACGAGGCGTTTGCCGGATACCAAAAACATCGGCTCACCGCATGGCAGCGGCATTCCTCCGAATGGATTCCACGGGAGGTGAAAGAGCGCTGGACGTTAGGCGCGATTCTGGGGAACGGCTGGCTGGGGACACGATCCATGCGCAAGGCCCGTCGCCAGATCCTCCCGGAAATGCCGAGCCTATTTTCTGGCGAATTTTTTTCCGGACCGATTTATCAGCGGATTGCAACCCCGGCACTGAAAGCGCGGACCGCTGATTTTCTCCGCGCGCTAGTCGGAGATTTCTGGAGCGGGGAGATGGAACCTCTCGAGCGAATCTTTCATTGGGACAATACTGAGCCGCTCCCGAATTCGCTGCTCGCCAAACTCGACATCTCGAGCATGGCGCGCAGCCTGGAAGTCCGTTCGCCTTTTCTCGATCACGAGCTGGTGGAACTCTGTGCGAGGTTGCCGGCGGAGTGGAAAGTCGACCACCGCGAAGGCAAGCTGATGCTGCGCGAAATTGTCGCGGCCGACCTGCCTGTCGAGGTCTTGCGCGCGCGAAAGCGCGGATTTTCCCTGCCGCTCGCACAGTGGTGGCGCCAAGAAGCACGCCAGCAGATTCGCGATGGAATTCTCCCGATGCATCCGGCGTTATTGCCGTTCCTCGAGGAGAGCGCAGCCGCCGGCTTGCTCGACGAACATCAGGCAGGCCGCGCGAACCACGCACAGCGACTTTGGAATCTCTGGGTCTTGAACGAGTGGGCGCGTATGTTCCTCCCGTCCTAAGGGCAAGTGGAGAGGACCGCCTCCCGCCGCAGATCCATCGGCCGGCGAACGCACATCGCGATCCACATTCGGACCGCCCAGCGGCTAAGCGCCCGACGCGCCTTCTTTAATTGTTGACCTCGTCGATAGATTCCCCGCAGACGAGGCCGGATGGAGACGCGGTGAGCGTCACACATCGCGAGTGCTTCCGGCGTCCATAATCCGCGGACGATCGCTGACGAAAGATAACGCATCGGCGCATTCGCCACATCCGTATAGACCATCACCTCCATCTCGCGTGTTCGCTCGCTACCACGCGATTCCATTTCCCACGCTGTCTCGCCGTCCTTCAGCACGGCCAGAAGCGCGCTTTTTTTCCACAAGCCGAACTGGCAGCGGGTGCGTCCGTCTGAATCCCGCGGTGCACGTCCGAACCGCTCCGTCACGGGCAAAAACCCGGGCTGCGGCTCCGGATAGGCCGAGAAGCAGAGCGAGTCCGCGCCGTGTTCGACGCACCAGGTGCAATCCTCCAGAATGCAATGCGTACTTACCGGCTCCTCAATGAAGTAATCGTCCTGCAAGTAAAGAACGTAGTCTTGCGGGATTTGCTCCAGCGCGTAGCGAAAGTTGCTCGCCCATCCGCGATCGTCCCCAACCGTGATCGGCTCGAACAAATCGGAAATCACGGGGCAGTTGTTGACGATGAGAAAGGTTGCGAAGGGACAATCCGGCCAGAATCTCGCAAAGAAAAAGGCGAACGGCCGCCACGTATCGCAAAAATCGTCGCAGCTCGAGATCATCAGAGCGATGCGCTTGAGTGGGGCTCGCGGCGAGCTCATCTTCCGGCGACTCTTCGGATCAGATCGACATAACAGTCAGCGAACCGCTCAGCGGAGTAGTTCCTTTCGACGAGCTGGCGGCTCGCTTTTCCAAATCGTGTTCGCAGGTCAGAATTTTCCAGCAAAGCGCCAATCGAGCGGACCCACTCGTCTTCGCTCGCGGCCAGAAAGCCGTTTTCGCCTGATGCGATCACTTCTGCATTCATCCCAACGGGCGATGCCACCACAGCCGTCCCGACGCCCATATATTGCAAGATCTTGTAGCTGCACTTCCCGCGCGTCCAGGCTGAGTCTGCGAGCGGCATAATGCCCACATCGAACCCGGCGAGGTTCGCCTCCTCGTTTTCCCCTCGCCACAGTTCGTTCTCGACGCGGACGCCGTCGAGCGCGAACGCCTGGTCCGAGACGACCTTGAGCCGCAGTTCGGGAAAGATTTCGCTCAGCCGTCGCAGCGCAGGCGCGATCTGCTCCAGATACCTGAAACCGTCGCTCAGGCCTAACCAGCCGATCACGTTGCCGCGACCGGTGCGCTCTTGTTTCAACCGGTACTTCGCTATGTCGATCGGTGTAGGTAGCACGAGGACATCGCGGCTGCCGCCGCGCGCGAAGCAAGCCAGGAACTCGTTCCCCGCCACTACTGCTGCGCAGCAATCAATCGTCCGCAGGAACTTCGCGAACGTCCTGGCCCGCAACCGCTGCCCGTGTTTCTGATCGCGAAACATCAGCGCGTCGTCGAAATCAAAAATGATCCGCGGATTAGCACGGCACAGCAGTGTGAGCTGAAGGCTCGTCCACCCCGTGATGCGATGCAGCACCACGACCTCGTGGCGACGTGCCTCCGTCAGCACGCTCAACCATTCCGTGAGATTTGACCGCGGCGTCAGCAGTGTGGGTTCGATGCCCGCGGCGCGGTAGCGCTCAAACAGGCTGGCCAGCCGTAATCTGATGCTCGGCATGTTGCCGTGCTCGGCAATGAAAAGAACTTTCATCGGTCCACGCGCAACCCTGCGCCCGAAGCGATCACCCATGCAAATTGACAACGCAACGCTGTTCGCATTCATGTCATTGAATGGTGGCCACGGGAACATCTACCGGAGCACACGCGGGTCGCGGCTACGGTTTGGGAGAGCCGGGACGAAACAGCCTCGCCAAGGTCGTCGAACACGCACGGGGCTTTCGCAAGATCTTGGTGACCGGCCCGCAGCGCAGCGGCACCACGATTGCAAGCAGGATCCTGGCGCACGAACTTCGCTACAGATTCGTATCTGAGAAGGACATCAAAACACATTCCTTATCGCGTCTGCACAAGCGGCTATTCTCATGGCGACGCGAAGTAATCCAAGGACCCTGCTTTGGTTCGATCTGCCACTACATTGACACTCCGCGCACGCTGATTGTCTTCATGCGCCGCGATCTGAGTGAAATCGTCCAGAGCGAGCACCGGATCGGCTGGAGCGCGCAGCAGTGGGAGCTCGCCAATTACTTCCGCGATGCGGGAACAATCGCTGCCGTGCGCTACGAATGCTGGGAGAAGTATCAGCAAGGCCTGATGGAAGTGCCGTGGATCGAACTCGCGCACGCTTCACTCGCGCCGCATCGCCTCTGGATTGATCGCGAGAAGCGGCTGCACTTCAAGGACCACCAAACCGAATAACCGCGCGCGTGCGGCTAAACCTCGGGGACCTTGCATCCTGGAATCGGCGTCTGTAGTACCCCGCGTGCCGCGATGCGAGAATGAGCCGGCCGGGCTGGCGATCTCATCTTGGGTCAGGCAAACGCGTAGCCGAAAGTCTCGATGTCAAGTTTGTAGATCTCGGCAATCGTTTCTCGGGATTCGTCATCATAATAGGCCGAGTACCGCCCCCACCGTCTTTTCCGTGTGCGCGGGATTGTTTTCGCCTCCACTCCGAGCGTGCTCAACACATGAAGGACGCTTTCCCCAAGCCGTTCGAATTTGCCTATGTAATCGACCAGCAATTCGCCCGCGGGGTCCCGCAGGAAATTGACCTGTGGTTCCCACTGCACATGCTTCCGCTTGCTCGTAAGGGTGAGGTATTGTTTGAAGGAGTCGCCTTTCTTCATGCCGATGAAATCGCGCAAATCTTCTCGGCCCGCCATTGAGGCAAACTGCGAAACCGCCCGATCCCACGGATTTCTCACGAAGCTGAACTTGTAGTAGGCAGAGAAGATCTCGGATCCGACTTCCGACCGGATCTGCGTGGCCAAGAGATGCTGCAATCCGCCGGTTTGATACTTGTTATGATAGTTGTCCCGAAAGCCCATCCACAGGTCGTTAGCTGTCCGCGGCATCGGCCAAATAAGATTTTCAACGCTCGTCCCGCCTGTCTTGGGAATATGAACAAAGATGCAGCGCCGCGTATGCGAAATCATCCCAGCGGAGCCTCTACTATTTCGCTTGATCATCAAATTGCATCCGGGCCCGGATTCGTGAGATCCGGAACGCGGAGCGCGGTTGCCGATCCGGAGCTTTTCAAGCTCCGCCAGCGAGTTAAGCGGAATCCTTGCGGACGGGAGCGGCGCCAATAGGCACCGTGAGCCTGCGAGCTTCGCGCGCGACAATTGTTGTGTGGATGCCAAAGAGGGCCGGCGGGCGAAGGGGGCGATGCGTCCGTGATTACCGGGGTGCTTGGAGGGACGCTCGCCTGTTAAGTGCGGGCCCTTCTCACGTTGTGCGTGACTGCCCTCTCGGCCAAAACGGCTTCTCATGACACTTAAGTCCAAGCACGATCGCGGCAGCGAAAGTCCGAGCGAAGAATGGCTGGAGGGGTTGAACCGCGCCATCCTGGCGTCCGCGCTCGAACGCATCATCACCATGGATGCACAGGAAAGGTGCGGGAGTTCAATCCCGCCGCCGAGCGCGTTTTCGGATACTCCCGCGAGCAGGCTGTCGGCAAAGACTGGCCGAGCTCGTCATTCCACCAGCCGTGCGACCGCAGCCTAACGAGTCGGGCGCGCGACGAGAATGCCGGTGTGGCTGCCGTAGCGATAGAGGTAACTCGAGAGACTCGAATCGATCACAACCTTGTTGTAGTTACGCGGCGCGGACGCGTGCA
>JACCTI010000463.1 GCA_013812515.1 Chthoniobacterales bacterium | reverse complement strand
TCTCGACTTCCTGCTCGCGGGTGAGCAGCGGCACCTGACCCATCTGCTTCAGATACATCCGAACCGGGTCATCCAGGATGTCGAGCTTCGCTTCGGGCTTCTCTTCTTCCTCTTCTTCGCTATCCTTTTTACCGCCTTTGTAACGATCAACCTCTGAGGCCTCGATAATGTCGATCTCCATCCGGCGAAGTCGCGTCAGAATGGCGTCGAGCTCATCCGCGTCGGTCATCTCCGCGGGTAAGGCTTCGTTCAGATCGTCGAACGTGAGATAGCCTTGCTCTTTGGCGAGCTTAATCAGCTCGCGAATCCGGCCTTGAATATCCCCTGCCGCTGAAGAGCTCAACGGCGCCAGGAAAGCGTCATCGGCACCGGCGGCAGAGTCTTTCTCCGGCGTCTTGCTCGAGCCTGAAAGCCTCTTTGAGGTCGCGCGAGGCTTGTGCTCGCCGGTGCTTTCCCGTCCTCCGAGGGGGGCTTTAAGGGTTTTGGGGCGACGCGTTGCCTTAGACTTCGCAGTTTTCTTCAGCCGCGGCGCCGCCGAGGGGGAGCGTTTCGAATGCGTTGCCAAAACGTGGTCTGTTCAGGAGGAATTGCTGTCTTGCTAAGCCGTTTTTGTGCCCGGTTTACTGCCCGTCCGGCCGCACCGGTTTGGTGCCCAGCACGCTGGCCGGCGAAAACGCGGAAAGCTCATCGAGCTGCTTCTTGAGGTCAACCACTTGTTTCTGCAAGGCCGTCATTTCTCCCGGGCTTAACTGCGGGATCTTTATGCGACCCTCCGCTATCTGAAGCTGCCTGCGCAGTGCCGTTTGCTGAAGGCCAATCCACCAGTCCGTGGCAACAGCGTGGGCGTTTGGCGGCATTCGCTGGAGCAGCCAGGCAGAGACGAGCGCTTCTTCCGCTGGGCTGAGGCTGGCCATGAAACAATTAACGGACGCGGGATCCTCCGGCCGCAGGGTCGCTTCCAGGATTCGGACGAGGATCTCGGAATCGGGCGTTTGCGACAGCACTTCCTGCCACTCTTGGTTTAAGAGGAACTCGCGGACCTCGGTGTCGCGCAAGGCGAGAAGGCAAAGCATCGCCAGGTCGTGCCGTGGAGCCGGCGCAGGGCGAGCGGCGGGCGCACCTTCGTCGCCGAAGGTGCGGTTCGTTCCCTGCTGCGCCAAAAGCGCATCGAAATCTGCGGGCGTGATTCCGATCCGTGCGCTGATTTTACTTGCCACTTCGCTACGCATGATCGGGTTGTGGACACGCGCGGCCGTCTCGGCAAGTTTGCGCGCGAGCTGCATCTTGGCAGAGATGGATCGCAGATCGGTCGCCGTGGTTTCGCGTTCAATCCAATGCTCGAAGAACTCCCGCGCGTCCGCGATCCGTCTCTCGAACTCTTCTCTACCCTTCTGGCGCACAATCGAATCAGGATCTTCCCCGGCCGGCATCTCGGCGATGCGGACGAACAGATCGTTCTGCAGGAGCGATGAAATAGAGCGCTCCGCGGCTTTTTGTCCGGCGGCATCTGCGTCAAAGCAGAGCACTACTTGCGCGACAAAGCGCTTCAGAATACGCGCCTGTGTCTCAGTGAAGGCAGTCCCCTGAGGAGCGACGACATTGCAGATTCCAGCTTCGAAGAGCGTGATCAGGTCGAGCTGACCTTCACAAACAATCGCGGAGTTGGCTTCAATCAGCGATCGCTTGCTTTTGTGCAATCCGAAGAGCACATGGCCTTTCCGGAACAGCGGCGTCTCCGGCGAGTTCAGGTACTTTGCGGTCTCGGCGCCGTTCGTTAGAATGCGCCCGCTGAACGCAATCACCTCGCCGACATCATTGCAGATCGGAAACATTATGCGCCCGCGAAACCGATCGTAAACCTCGCTCTCGGGCCGGGTTTCATCGCGGGATTTGACGAGCCCGCTTTGCAGTATATCAGCGCGCCGGTAGCCGCGATCGAGTGCCCAGTTGAGCAAAGAATCCCATGTCTCTGGCGCGAAGCCCAGCTGCCAGTTCCCGGCCACGTTGCGATCAATGC
>JACCTI010000449.1 GCA_013812515.1 Chthoniobacterales bacterium | reverse complement strand
GTGCGGAGAAAGCTATGTGTCCCACCTGCAATCGGCCGACCGCGATACGTGCTGCGTCCATCCTTTAGGCGATGGAGGTAATAACCCATCACCGTGGCATGGTTCGCCCAGCCATGCGCCGGCGCCGAGAGGTCGTCATCGCGATACAAAAATCCGACCCAATCGGAAGGGCTACACTCCTGTTGCCCAGCTTCTGACGTTGTTCCCTGCGACAGGAGTGTCGCCGCGCCGCGCCGTGCCAGACTCACGAGCTCCGCTCCGAGGCGCGAAACGATCAGGCGTATTCCCCGTTGCTCGTCCGTTAAGATGTCGAGGAGCCTACCGTCGCGTTTTTCCTCGCGATGGGAGAAGCTCATCCGATTACGGGAAAAGGCCGCGCGCGTGTTTCGCTTTCATGACACGCTCAACGCCAATCGCCATGGCCGCAGTGCGATGAGAAACCTTGTGCTCGCGCGCGCGCTTGATCACCTGCACGAACGAATGCTCGAGGATGCGGAAAAGTTTGTCCGTCACCTCCGTCTCTGTCCAGAGGAAGCTCTGCAAACCTTGCACCCATTCAAAGTAAGAGACGATCACGCCGCCCGCGTTGCAGAGGATGTCGGGGATGACAAAAATTTCATCCCATTTTTGATTGAGAATCAGATCGGCCTCGGGAGAGGTCGGGCCGTTTGCGCCTTCCGCGAGGATGCGGCATTGCAGCTGGGCCGCGTTCTTTTCGTTGATCACGCGATCGACCGCCGAGGGCACCAGGATGTCGCACTTCATCGTCAGCAATTCATTCGGATTGATCCGATCCGCTTCCGTAAACGCGCGCAGGTTGCCTTTCTTCAGGACGTGCTGCTCGGCCGCGACGACGTTGATTCCCTTCGGATTATAAAGCGCTACCGTCGCATCGCTGATGCCGGTGACCTTCACCCCGCTCTTCATCGCCAGCTCCAGAGCCGCGACGGCTCCAACGTTCCCGAATCCCTGCACGATCGCGGTGCACTTCTCCGGGTTCATCTTCAAGATATCCATCGCGCGATCAATCAGGTAGACCGCGCCGCGTCCCGTCGCTTCTCGCCGGCCCTCGGTGCCGCCGATCGAGACTGGCTTACCGGTGACGATCTCGCTGACCGCGTAACCCTGATAGACCGAGTAAGTATCCATGAACCACGCCATCACCTGTTCGTTCGTGCCCATGTCCGGGCCCATGATGTCCGTATGGGGGCCGACAAACGGAATCATCTCCTGCATGTAACGCCGCGAAACGGCTTCCAGTTCCTGACGGGAAAGCTTCGCCGGGTCGCAGGCAATGCCGCCCTTCGCGCCGCCGTAAGGAAGATTCGCGAGCGCGCATTTCCAGCTCATCCACATCGCGAGCGCGGCCGTTTCACCCATCGAAAGACTCGGCGCGAAACGCGTGCCGCCCTTCGTCGGCCCGAGGGTCAGGTGGTGCTGCACCCGATACCCTTGAAACGTCTGCGTGGTGCCATCGTCCATGTGCACCGGCAGCGTCACGGCGACGGACCGCTTCGGATACATTAACCGATCACGATCGTTTTTGTCGATGTTCAGGTAGTCCGCGATGACTTGGAACTGATCGCAAGCCATCTGGAAAACGTCGTCGTCATAGATAGTCATAGAAGGGGCCGGGAACGCGTTCGCGCGGCAGAATTCGATGCTTATTAGCGCTCGGGTGAATGGAGCCGTCAAATCGAATATGGGCTCCAGAACCGCGACACTCTTCTCGCCGATAACTGGATCCAGGCAGCCCGTCGCAGTGCTTGGGAAAAGGGCGACAGAAGTCTTGCCGCTAAGCGATTGCAGCGTCGCGCCGGTGCGGCGTAGTTTGGGCGCAACTGCATGCGGATCGAAACACTAGCTGTTCACGCCGGCCACGAAGTAGACCAGACGACAGGAGCCGTCTCTGTGCCGATCCACCTCTCGACCACGTTTGAGCGCGAAGCAGACGGCGGGTATCGCAGCGGTTTTAGTTACTCGCGCAGCGATAATCCGAATCGGCGCGCGCTCGAGCAGGCGATGGCGGCGCTGGAAGGGGGCGCGGCGGCCGCCGCGTTCGGCTCGGGGTTGGCGGCGACGGCCGCAGTCTTTCAGGCGCTTGCGCCGGGCGATCACGTCATCGCGCCGGATGAGGGATATCATGGCGCGCTGAAGCTTCTCCGCGATGTCTTTGTGCGCTGGGGCGTGGAGGTGGCGTTTGTCGACATGACCGGCACGGATGCCGTCCGCGCTGCGCTCCGTTCGAACACGAAGCTGGTCTGGACGGAGACACCGTCGAATCCGCAGCTGAAAATCACCGATCTGGCGTCCGTCGCGCGCATCGCGAAAGAGGCGGGTGCCCTTTGCGCTTGCGACAACACCTGGGCCCCGATCGTCCAGAAGCCTCTCACGCTCGGCCTCGACCTCGTGGTCCATTCCACCACGAAATACATCGGCGGGCACTGTGATGTGACCGGCGGCGTCGTGATCGCGCGCGAGGATGGCGAATTTTTCCAGCGGGTGCGCGCGAATCAGAACCTCGTCGGCGGGGTTCCCTCGCCATTCGATTGCTGGCTGACCCTCCGTGGATTTCGCACTCTGCCGTGGCGGATGCGGGCGCACTCAGAGAACGCGCTCAAAGTGGCGACGTTTCTATCGGAGCATCCGCGTGTCGAGCGCGTCAATTATCCGGGACTCGCGTCCAACTCCGGGCACGAACTCGCCGCGCGACAAATGAGCGCGTTCAGCGGGATGCTGTCATTCGAAGTCCGCGGCGGGCGCGAAGCGGCGGTGGCGGCCGCGGCGAAAACCCGCCTCTTCATCCGGGCGACGAGTCTCGGGGGCGTGGAGAGCCTCATCGAGCATCGCGCTTCCATCACGGGCGAAAGCCCGCTCACGCCGCAAGGCTTACTCCGCGTGTCCATCGGTCTCGAACATCC
>JACCTI010000155.1 GCA_013812515.1 Chthoniobacterales bacterium | reverse complement strand
GAGAACCTTTCGAGGAAATCGGGAGGCGTTCTGGCTTGGCTGTGGACGTCGTGATGTCGCGCATCACAGCGATGTTGCGCGCTGGCACCGTGCGGCGTGTACGGCAAACCCTGCTGGCGACGAACCTCGCCGAAGGAGCGCTCGTGGCGTGGAAGGTGCCGCCGGAGTGGATCGACGACGCCTTCGATTTCATGTTTCGGCAAGATCCGTTCTCCGGCCACGTCGTTCTTCGTTCCACCGATGCCGTCACGGCCGGATCGGAATACAAGCTCTGGACGACGCTCAAAGTTCCGCGCGGTTTCTCGCTGCAACACCATGGAGAGCTTCTCGCAGAACGAGTCGGCGCGGAGCACTTCCGCCTCATGCCAGCGAAGGGAATCTTCACGCTCGGCGTCGGGCATGTGCGACGGAAAACGATTGAACCCGGGAGCAAGGCCGACCGACCGGCAACCATGGCGCCGGTGCACGTGGCAGAATTGAATGATCTCGAATGGAAAGTTTTGCTCGCGCTGAAACGGGAGTTCGCGCCGGAAGAAATCCAGCTCTCGCCGTGGAACGCGCGCGCCGCCGAGGCGGGCCTGGCTCTGGATGAATTCTGCCGCGTCGCGGAGGCGCTGAACGCCCGTAAGGTCGTAGGACGGTTCTCGACGTTCCTCGAGCACGTGAAGCCTTCCACGACTGGCGTGCGCGTGACGAGATTTAACGCCCTTTTCCATTGGGCTGTGCCGCCGGGCCGGCAACTGGAAGCGGGCGGCGAGGTTGGCCGTCATCACATTCTCACCCACTGCTATTGGCGAGAAGCCGGGCCGGAATTCCGCAACGTCAATATCATGGCCGTGGCGCACGGGACCGACAAGGAGCTGCTGCTTGAACATAAACGCGCGATCGATGAACACCTCGCGGCATGTCGGATTCCCTTGTCATACACGAACGTGTTTTGGGGCGGGCGCAGCGAGATCAAACCATCCGAGATTTCGCCGCAGGTTTATCGCGAATGGCTCGCGCGGATATCGGTACAGGCCGCGTAGGGCACGCTGTCAGAGTTCCGGAGAAATGAACGCGCTCCTTGAAAAGCTCCAGGCGGGCGGCGATTTGAATTCTGCTGATATTCGCTATGCAGTGACGTTCCTGCTCTCGGACCAGACAGACGCGAAGACCAAAGCCGCGTTCTTGAGCGCCTTACATGAGAAGGGCGAAAGCGCCGAGGAAATCGCCGGTTTCGTCGAACATCTCATCGATCGCGCCGTCGATCCGATGATCGATCCCGCCAAGCTTTCCGGACCCATGATTGACATCTGCGGGACGGGTGGTGACGGATTGGATCTATTCAACGTCTCGACGACGATCATGTTCATCCTCGCGGCGGGTGGCGCGACGGTGGTGAAGCACGGGAACCGCAGCGTCACCTCTCGCTGCGGGAGCGCAGATGTCATGGAAGCGCTCGGCATTCACCTGGAATGGACGCCTGAAGAGTTAAATGTCTGCCTGCAACGCCTCGGTTTGGGATTCATCTTCGCGCGCCATTATCACCCCGCATTTCGTGCGCTCGCGGGAATGCGGGCGCAGCTCGCGCGCGCCGGCACCCGAACGATCTTCAACCTGCTCGGGCCGCTCCTGAATCCCGCGCGCCCGCCCCGGCAATTGATCGGTGTTTATGCGCCACGACTAACAACCGTTTTCGCCGAGGTGCTGCGCCATCTCGGGCGCGAGCGCGCCTGGGTAGTGCATGGGAGCACGGAGGGCGGCGGTGGCATGGATGATATCTCGACGAGCGGAGCGACGACGCTCGCGGAGTTGAATGGCGGCCGGGTCACGTCCGCCGTCATTGATCCCCGCTGGCTCGGGATCGAGCCCGGTGAGCTGGAGGACCTACGTGGCGGCGATGCGACGACGAATGCGAAGACGCTCGAGGGGATCCTGAGCGGGCAGGTGAAGGGGGCGAAACGCGATCTGGCGGTCGTAAACGCAGCCGGCGGGTTCGTCGTCGCGGGCTTGGCGCGGGATTTAGGCGACGGCATTGCCCTCGCGCGCGCGCAAC
>JACCTI010000154.1 GCA_013812515.1 Chthoniobacterales bacterium | reverse complement strand
GAGAACCTTTCGAGGAAATCGGGAGGCGTTCTGGCTTGGCTGTGGACGTCGTGATGTCGCGCATCACAGCGATGTTGCGCGCTGGCACCGTGCGGCGTGTACGGCAAACCCTGCTGGCGACGAACCTTGCCGAAGGAGCGCTCGTGGCCTGGAAGGTGCCGCCGGAGCGTATCGACAACGCCTTCGATTTCATGTTTCGCGAAGATCCGTTCTCCGGCCACGTCGTTCTCCGTTCTACCGATGCCGTCACGGCCGGATCGGAATACAAGCTCTGGACGACGCTCAAAGTTCCGCGCGGTTTCTCGTTGCAACATCATGGAGAGCTTCTCGCAGAACGAGTCGGCGCGGAGCACTTCCGCCTCATGCCGGCAAAGGGAATCTTCACGCTCGGCGTCGGGCATGTGCGGCGGAAAACGGTTGAACCGGGGAGCAAGGCCGACCGACCCGCGACCATGGCGCCGGTGCATGTGGCCGAACTGAACGATCTGGAATGGAAAGTCTTGCTTGCGCTGAAACGGGAGTTCGCGCCGGAAGAAATCCAGCCGTCGCCGTGGAACGCGCGCGCCGCTGAGGCGGGCCTTCATTCCGAGGAATTCTGCCGGATCGCGCAAGCGCTGAACGCCCGTAAGATCGTAGGACGGTTCTCGACGTTCCTCGAGCACGTGAAGCCTTCCACGACTGGTCTGCGCGTGACAAGATTCAACGCCCTTTTCCATTGGGCGGTGCCGCCCGGCCGGCAACTGGAAGCGGGCGGAGAGGTTGGCCGTCATCACATTCTCACCCACTGCTATTGGCGAGAAGCCGGGCCGGAATTCCGCAACGTTAATATCATGGCCGTGGCGCACGGGACCGATAAGGAGCTGCTGCTTGAACATAAGCGCGCGATCGATGAACACCTCGCGGCCTGTCGGATTCCCGTGTCATACACGAACGTGTTTTGGGGCGGGCGCAGCGAGATTAAGCCCTCCGAGATTTCGCCGCAGGTGTATCGCGAATGGCTCGCGCGGATATCGGCGCAGGCTGCTTAGCGGCAGGCGGCCAGAGTTCCGCAGAAGATGAAGGCGCTCCTCGAAAAGCTCCAGGCGGGCGTCGATTTGAATTCTGGTGACATTCGCTCTGCAGTGACGTTCCTGCTCTCCGACAAGACGGACGCGAAGACGAAAGCCGCGTTCCTGAGCGCCTTGCATGAGAAGGGCGAAAGCGCCGAGGAGATCGCCCGTTTCGTCGAACAGCTCATCGATCGCGCCGTCGATCCGATGATCGATCACGCGAAGCTTTCCGGACCCATGATTGACATCTGCGGGACGGGTGGTGACGGACTGGATCTATTCAACGTCTCGACGACGATCATGTTCATCCTCGCGGCCGGCGGCGCGACGGTGGTGAAGCACGGAAACCGCAGCGTCACCTCTCGTTGCGGGAGCGCGGACGTCATGGAAGCGCTCGGCATTCATCTGGAATGGATGCCCGAAGAGTTAAATGTCTGCCTTCAACGTCTCGGTCTGGGATTCATCTTCGCGCGCCATTATCACCCGGCGTTTCGTACGCTCGCTGAAATGCGGGCGCAGCTCGCGCGCGCCGGCACCCGAACAATCTTCAACCTGCTCGGGCCGCTCCTGAATCCTGCGCGCCCGCCCCGGCAATTGATCGGTGTTTATGCGCCGCGACTGACGACCGTTTTCGCCGAGGTGCTGCGCCATCTCGGGCGCGAGCGCGCCTGGGTGGTGCATGGCACGGCAGAGGGCGGTGGCATGGATGATATCTCGACGAGCGGAGCGACGACCCTCGCGGAGTTGAATGGTGGCCGGGTCACGTCCGCTGTCATCGATTCCCGCTGGCTCGGAATCGAGCCCGGTGCGCTGGAGGATCTACGTGGCGGCGATGCGACGACGAATGCGAAGACGCTCGAAGGGATCCTGAGCGGGCAGGTGAAGGGGGCGAAACGCGATCTGGCGGTCGTAAACGCAGCCGGCGGGTTCGTCGTCGCGGGCTTGGCGCGGGATTTAGGCGACGGCATTGCCCTCGCGCGCGCGCAAC
>JACCTI010000413.1 GCA_013812515.1 Chthoniobacterales bacterium | reverse complement strand
AGACCAGCACACTCAAGACACTCAACGAGATGACAGGCGGGCGCGGACCGGATTCGTGCATCGACGCTGTCGGCATGGAGGCGCATTCGTGCGGGATCGTCGGCATCTACGACCGGGTTAAACAGGCCACGATGTCTGAGACGGAACGTCCCCAGGCGTTGCGCGAAGCGATCCTGGCCTGCCGCAAAGGCGGGACGGTCTCGGTGCCGGGCGTTTACGGTGGTTTGGCCGACAAGATTCCACTCGGCGCGATCGTGAACAAGGCCCTGACGGTGAAGTCCGGCCAAACGCACGTGCACCGTTACATGCGGCCGCTGCTGGAGCGGATCGAGAAAGGCGAGATCGATCCATCGTTCGTCATCACGCATACGATGTCGCTGGACGACGCACCGAAGGGTTACGAAATCTTCCAGAAGAAGCAGGATGAATGCATCAAGATCGTGCTGAAACCGTGGGCGAACGGCCTCCTCGAGCACGACGCGAAGAACGGCGCCTGAGTGGGCGAGAGGCCTTCGCGCCTCGACCGCCATGTGCGAGCCTCGCTCCCGAAGCGGAAGCTTCGGGCAGGCGCTCTGTCTGCGAAGCTGCGCTTCGAGAACGCCGCTTCCTCTGTTATCGCACATCTCTCATCTTTCATCTCTCGTCGCTCGTCGCCCGGAAGCCCGAGCATCTGTCGCTGCGCCAACTCTGCGCCGCCGGGGGTCGACGCCCCCGGCTACAACTTTCGTGCATCGTCGGAATGGGAGAGATGGTCTCCCGAGTCGCAGAGGATGTGCTTCGCGCGCGTAGTGCTACTGTCGGCCGCATGGCAGCGGCCCCCTCCAACAACGACGGGTGCGCTCCCTCTGCCGCGTCGCGCGAGCCGGCGGCGGTGCGTCGCATGTTCGATCGAATAGCCCGCCGATATGATCTGGCGAATCATGTGCTCAGCGGTGGAATCGATTTCTGGTGGCGTCATCGCGCGGCTGAACTCGTCAGGCAATGGCGGCCGGCCCGCGTGCTCGATCTCGCGACGGGCAGCGGCGATCTCGCGCTGGCGATCGCGCGCAAATTGCCGCAGGCGGAAGTCACCGGGGTTGATTTTTCTCCCGAAATGCTTGCCATTGCGCGCGCGAAAGGCCTCGAGCGTATCGTCCTCGCGGATGCGTTAAACCTGCCGTTTCCTGACGGAAGCTTCGATTGCGTGACGGTTGCCTTCGGCTTGCGCAACATGGCCGATTGGGGTGCGGCCCTGCGTGAAATGGCCCGTGTGACCGCGCCGAGTGGTCACTTGCTCGTGCTCGAGTTTTCCCTTCCTCGCGGAGCAGTTCAGCCGCTCTATCGCCTCTACCTGCATCGAGGTGTGCCGATTCTCGCGGCGCTCGTTACCGGGCAGAAAGATGCATACCAATATTTGGCTGCCTCGATCGAGAAGTTCCCGAGCGGCCACGAGATGACAAAGCTGATCGATGGTCATGGATTTGTCCATGCGGGCGCTCGTTCCCTATCGGGTGGCATTGCGAGCATGTACAGCGCACGCAAATCGTCGCAGTGGAAATAGCGCTACAACCAATCACGGCGAGGGAGCAGGCGCTGCGGCCGCATCCACCAGGGGGAGCCACGAAAGAGGTCTAACGCCAGGGCGACTGCAGCGAAGTGCGCCCCGCTCTGATGCGTAGCTTTCGTGTAATTAGTTCCTCCAGGTTGCGGCAATGCGCGGTCTCGGGCGCCGTCGCTGATCTTGTGTCTCGTTAGACCTCCGAGCCTCCCGTGTGACAAAAGCGTTTATCGTCAGCGAAATCAGATGCACGGTTTCTGGAAATAATCGCGTCGCTCTCGGCTACCAGTAATTTGAGAGTCTTACCGGGATTAAGCCGTCCGACTGACCCGGCTACTTCGGCGTCGCGGAAATCAGCGCGGACAAGCGCAGTTGTGTGCATGCGCAAATGGCCTTGCGGCTCGCGGCCCGCTGGTCGAACGAGTTGAATGCCGCTGACCGTCGAAAGTTTGCACATTGGAATGAAGGTCGTGCACCCGCGCTACGGCGTTGGCGTTATCCGATCGCTGACGGAGCATACGGCTGAGATCAACTTCGATGACGCGCCGCGCACCGTCGCACCCGGCACGAGCGAGCTCACTTCGGCAGAGCCGACTGCGACGTTAACCGAGCTTCAGGTTCCCTTGGAGAATCTGATTCGCGAGACCGCGCAAAATGTGGTGGCTGCGCTCGGGTTGGAAAAAGCCGATGTCGTGGAAGGTCTCGCGAATCGTTGGCAAAGGGGAACTCTGATTTTGCAATCGGCCGACTCGTCGTTGCAGCCGAAAGAGGTTCCGCTCGAGACGTTCTTTCACAAGATCGTCATGATTCGGACCAATCTTAGATTACTTGAATCCAGAATTAACGCGAACGAGAAACTCAGCGAGGCCGAGAAATTTGAGCTCCACCAGTACATCACCAAATGTTACGGGTCGCTGACCACGTTCAATATCCTATTCAAAAACAAAGAAGACCAGTTCTCCACGGGATGAGCGCATTACTCCCAGAGCCAAAGACCGCTTACGCATATATCCGTTTTTCCAGCGGTAAGCAGGCGACGGGAGATTCGTACCAGCGACAATTAGAACGCGCTCAAGATTTCGCTAACAAGCACAATCTGCTGTTAGACGAGAGCACGACTCTAGAGGATTTAGGCGTCAGTGGCTATCTCGGGAAGAACCTAGAGACTGGACCGCTCCCAGGCTTTGTTGAGGCCGTCAAAAACAACAGGGTCAGCGCTTTCATTGCCGGTGTTTCTGCTCGGCATGTCATTGCGAACTCACTGCGTTTGCGAAAACGGCGGCTCGGATAGTCCGTGCCGGTGGACAGCATCGACCCGAGCACTGTGGTGCCGACGTGAGCAGCAGATCGCTCCTCTTGAGACAAGAAAGGCGAGGCACCCTTTGGACCTCGCCTTTCTTCGCAACGTCGTCTAATGAAGACGATAACTATGGATTAACGGTCGTAGCGATGATCGCACCCGGGACAGCGGGCGGCTGCTTCTTCAGTCCAATAAACGTGGGTGGCCGTCTTGGACCCGTCTGAATTAAATTTCTCATAAGTCGAAGTGCGGCCGTTACGGGACTGGCTCACGAGTTGGCCCCAGGTATTGGGATCCTCCGTCACCTCTGAAGCCGACGCGGTCGTCGCGGCGACGGTGTTCGTGCTATCGAGATGCGCGTAGATAATATTCAACTCCTCAAAGTCGTGCGCGTTCGGTTTGGTGCTAGCAGTGCTGCCGGCGTTCGCGCCGGTGTTCGAGAAGTAGTCCATGCAGCTATTTTGCGAGCTGCCGTCGGTCGACTGGTGGTCGAGTCCGAAAGTGTGAGCGACCTCCTGACACATCACGTGCTCCCTCTCGTTGGGGTTGTTGTAGGTGGCCGTGTCAAAATAGGTGTCGTTCAACTTGGCCGAGCCCTGCGTGATGTGCGTGCCGTTGCTGATGTTGATGCTGGCCAGCCCGAGCCAGCCATTGTTGCCGTATCTGCCATTGCAGACCTGCGTGGTGCCGGCGACCATGCTGCAACGCTTGTTGGACTGGCCGGCAACGATCGCGGTTAATACCGCGCTGTTCCCGGAGTTCCAGTTGCTCGACGTTTGCGAGAGATGAGACTTCCAGTCGGCGGTTGTCAGATTATCACCAAGTTTCAAGGTGAACGGATTAGCGGTGCGCGCCCAGTGGTAGCCGCTCCACGAATGGCTTGCGTACGCGACGCCTGCGAATGTGGCAATTGCAGATACGACAGCGGCGACGATTAACGAACGTTTACGTGTGGGGAACATAAGAGATTATTTCTTTCTTGGATTGGAATTGACGAACTTGTTTTAACCGATTACGAGTAACAACATATTTTCGCCCGCTTGATTGTCAAGATAGTTCAAATTTATAGTTAAAATTTATTTTGAGCGTTTCGGGAAAGTTGGCACGGCAATTTCCATGTCGTGCTATGTCGGCAAGGATGCACCTTAATGGCCGAAAAACGCTAACTTTGCTGATCAGTCTGGCGCTGTTCCTCGCGGGTTCACTCAGTTCTACAGGACAGCAGCGGCAGGGGAAAGCCCGGTCGCACGATCGTCGTTCATCAACCCTAAAGCCAGGCGCTGAATACTCAAGCCTGCTTGATAAACTTCGCGCCAGTGGAGCAAACGTCGAGGCTACGCGGGAAGAAGTATCGCAGCCTTTCTTTCCGGTCAAAGCTCGCGTCGTGAAGGTAAACGGTGTCGGGATACAGGTCTTTGAGTTCGCGAATGCGGCGGCGGCCGATGCGGAGGCGAAGCGCGTTGCCCCAAATGGCGCAACCATCGGCGATAGTAAGGTAACATGGATGGCAAGCCCGCACTTCTTTAAACAGGGCAATCTCATTGTAATCTATGTCGGCGATGATCAGACGCTCCTGGGGTTTTTGAAGACTGCTCTAGGCGCCCAATCTGCTGGCAGATGAAACCCGTGGCCTACTGCGCCTTCCGGGCGTATTCATAATCGAGCGGTCGCTCCCGCATCGTCCTCGTTCTCGTTTGGGAGCACTTTCCAGAACGAGGAGAGAAGATATCCGCGCTGTCGGAGTAATCCGCGGGTAGACTAATTCACCGATAGTAATCCGCGGGTCAGCCAAAAAAACGAAATGAAAAAATCCAAACCGCCGGACGACCGGTGGACATCGATCTCGCCATCGTGGCCGCCCAAAAAGAACGCGCGCGTTTTTTGAAACAGGCGGGCGTTGCCGATCTCCACGCTCTAGACCCGCGTTGGCAATTAGTCTCTCCGACGACCTGCAACGGTCGCGGGTCTTGATGGCGAAGAATCGGTGTTAAACCCTCTGGCCGGGAGGCCATTCCGCAAGCGAGCTAAGTAAAGTCGCTAAATAGTTGGCAATTGGGCTGGAAGATCGTGATGATCCGAAACAATCTGCGCGTGCTCGAGCAGAAGGTGAACGCGAGTGAAAAGCTGAGCGACGCCGACAAGTTCGACATCCAGCAATACATCACCCGCTGCTACGGCTCGCTCACCACCTTCAACGTTCTCTTCCAGAGCAAGGAAGATCAGTTCTCGACCAGCTGATTGTTCATAGCACGATAAAACTCGTTAGGGGATCACCACCGTCTTCACGTTTACGAATTCGCGAATGCCTTCCGCGCCGAGTTCACGACCGAAACCGGAGCGTTTGATCCCGCCGAAGGGCAGGCGCGGATCAGATGCCACCATCGCGTTGATGAAGACCATGCCGCAGTCCAGCTCCGCCGCGAAGAGGTCCTGTTCCGCCGCCTCGTTCGTCCAGGCGCTCGCGCCGAGACCGAACACGCTGTCGTTCGCGATCGCGACGGCTTCCTCCGCGTTGCGCACGCGAAAGAACGCGGCCACTGGTCCGAAGATTTCTTCGCGCGCCGCCGGCGAATCATGCGGGATGTCGGTAAGAACCGTCGGCTCGTAGTAAAATCCGGGCCGCTCGACCCGTTTTCCGCCGATCAAAAGCTTCGCGCCCGCCGCAGTCGACGCTTTAACCTGTGCATCGACGCATTGCAGGATCTGCTCGCTGGCGATGGGTCCAATCTGCGTTGTGCGGTCCATCGGATCACCTAATTTTAGCGAGCGCATTCGACCGACGAACTGCGCGAGGTACTCATCGAAAACTGCGTCGGCGACGATAAAGCGCTTCGCCGCGATGCACGACTGCCCGGTGTTGATGGTGCGTGCCTTCACCCCAACGTCAATCGCGGCAGTGAGCTGCGCACTCGGCATGACGATGAACGGATCGCTGCCCCCGAGTTCGAGCACGCTCTTCTTGATGTGACGCGCAGCCGCGCTCGCGACTTCGCTTCCAGCACGATCACTGCCGGTCAGCGTGACAGCTTTGACACGCGCATCTTCGATCACGCCCTTCGTCGCCTCGGTCTCGATAAGAAGCGTTTGGAAACTACCCTCGGCGAACCCCGCGCGACGGAAGATGTCTTCGATCGCGAGGGCGCACTGCGGCACATTGGCGGCATGCTTCAGCAGGCCGACGTTGCCGGCCATGAGTGTGGGCGCGGCGAAACGGAATACCTGCCAGAACGGGAAGTTCCACGGCATGATTGCGAGAACGACGCCCATCGGTTGATACCGGATGAAGCTGCGCCTAGCCACGCTCGTGATCGGCTGGTCCGACAGCAGAGTCTCCGCGTGCTCGGCGTAGTAGCGACATCCTCGAGCACATTTTTGCACCTCGTCGACCGATGCCGACATCAGTTTGCCCATTTCCAGCGTGATGATCCGCGCGAGGGAATTCTCTTCCGCAGCCAGCAGGTCAGCCGCGGCATTCATTTGGCGCGCGCGCTCCGCTAACGTGGTGCGGCGATGAATTGCAAAGCCACGTTCCGCGGTGGCTAACTTCGATTCGATCTGCCGCGCGTCCAACGCATCGAAGCTGCGCAGGATTTCCCCGGTTGCGGGATTCACGGAGGCGATCGCCATTTCGGAACTGTAACGTTTTGCAGAGGAGGCTGCCACCTTCACCAATGCTTGGTCTGGCGGGGTCGAGTTCGGCGCGGGTCGAAGGACGCAGCCGCCGGAATGGTCCCGCCGTCGGAGAGGGCCGCCACAGTCAGCGCCCCAAGCGCATGGCCAATCGCAGGATCGCCCTTGGCGTCAGCCTAACGAGCAGCATACCCAGTTTCATGACAGCGCCGGGAATGACAATCGCGCGCTCGGCTTCGATGCCGTCGAGGCCGTCGCGGACGACATTTTCCACGGACACGTGGGTGAACCCCGGCGCGATCTGTTGATCGACATCAGACCCGCGCGCAGCGATTGACGCAAATTCTGTGTGCACGGGTCCGGGACAAAGCGCCGTGACCGTGACGCCGGTGCCGTGCAGTTCCGTGCGGATCGCTTCCGAAAAGCTTGTCACGTACGCTTTGGTCGCGGCATAGACGGCCATCGCAGGCATCGGCAGGAATGACGCGCAGGAGCTGACGTTCAGGATCGCGCCACGTCTTTGCGCGATCATCGCGGGAAGGCACCCCCGTGTCAGCTCGGTCAAGGCGACGACGTTCACCCGAAGCATGTCCTGCACGCGCTGGAGCTCCGCGTTCGCAAAATCACCACGGTCTCCAACCCCGGCGTTGTTGATCAGGAGATCAAGCGCAACCTTCTCCGTTGTCAGCCACTGGGCCAACCCCCCGATCTCCTCTGGCCGCGACAAATCCGCACGGTAGAGCGTAATGTGCGCTTTTGTGGTGGCACCGCCGTCGTCTTGGCCTGCGCCTTTGGACGCAGGACGTAGCGAGCGCGCCTCCAGCTCATCGCGCAATTCTTCAAGCCGCTCCTGCCGGCGCGCGACCAGCACGAGCGCGCTGGCGCGGGGCGCGAGTTGGCGTGCGAACTCCCGGCCGATCCCGGCCGAAGCGCCGGTGATCAAAGCAGTACATCCGTCGAGTTTCATTCGTTAGCCCTGCCGCAAGAGCGGCTCCAGGGTCTTCCAAACCACCTCCGCGATGATACGATGACCGGCGGGCGTGGGATGGATCGAGTCCGCTTGGTTCAAATCGCGAATTCCGCCAACCCCTTCGAGCAAAAACGGAATGAGGGTCGCGCCATTTGCCTGCGCCACTTCGCCGAAGGCGTGTTGAAAACTGCTGGCATATTCCGCGCCGAGATTTGGCGGAATCTGCATTCCGGCAACGACAATCCTGGCACTCGGGTTCTTGGCCTTCGCCTTCTCGATGATCGCCTGAAGATTCATTTTCGTCGCGCTCACCGGCAGGCCGCGCAAGCCGTCGTTGCCGCCAAGCTCGATCACGAGCACGTCAATACTTCGCTGCAGCAACCAATCTAGGCGACGCAATCCGCCGGCCGTCGTATCGCCGCTGAGTCCGGCGTTTTCCACTTCATACGGAAGCCCCGCCGCGCGAACCTTGGCGGCGATCAAAGCCGGGAACGCCTCCTCTTTTTTCACCCCGTAACCCGCGGCCAGACTGTCGCCGAGAAATACGAGTTTTTTGGTCGCAGCCGGCGCTGTCGTCTCCGCAAACGCAGAGGAAGCAAGAAGCAAAATCGCCAACCCGCAAACCCAAACGCGGCGCGTCAAATTCCCCATGCGGAGCGATTCATGTTCGCGTAAGCAAGACGCACCCGCTCGCACCGTCAATGACCGCCATTCCCATTCTCGACGTTCAGCGCCTGACCAAGACCTACAAAACCGGCGCGGGTGGTCTCACCGTGCTGAAGGAGATTTCATTCTCGCTTCCGCAAGGCTCGACCTGTTCGATTCTGGGTCCATCCGGCAGCGGGAAGACGACGTTACTCGGACTCTGCGCTGGGCTGGATCGGCCCACATCTGGCTCGGTCCTTCTAAACGGGGAGCCGCTCGCCCACATGGACGAGGATGCCCGGGCGCGCACGCGGAACGCGCACGTCGGGTTCGTTTTTCAAAATTTTCAGCTCATCCCAACATTGACCGCCTTGGAGAACGTGACGGTGCCGATGGAGTTGCGCGGCGATCGCACAGCGCGGGCGCTCGGTCTGGAACTGCTGAGGCGGGTCGGTTTGGGAGAGCGCGTCGCGCATTATCCGCTCCAACTTTCCGGCGGGGAACAGCAGCGCGTGGCCCTCGCCCGCGCGTTCATCAATCGGCCGAAAATTCTTTTTGCGGACGAACCCACTGGGAACCTCGATGCGGAAACGAGCAGCGGAATCATCGAGATCATGCTGGAGCTGAATCGCAGTGCCGGCACCGCGCTAGTGCTCGTGACGCACGATCCGGACGTCGCGAAGCTCACGGAGCGCACCATTCGCCTGCGCAGTGGCGGGATGATATAGTCCGTCCTGATGGGTGAGGTGCGAGTCAGAGTGAAATTGATCAATCCGCTTGATGAGATGCGTGTCCGCCGACGCCAGCTTTCATCCGACAAGGTGCACACCTATGAAGCAAATGCGCTGGTCGATACAGGTGCGGTGCGCACGATCATTCCTCGACATGTTCTCGATGCGTTTGATCTGGAACTCGATAACGAAACCGTTGCGGAGTATGCGGCTGGGGGGAAAGACAACGTAGGTTTATCGGAGCCGCTGCGGGTTGAAATCGTGGGCCGGCGTACCTCGGATGAGGCATTGGTGCTCGGTGACGAAGTTCTCATTGGGCAAACCGTTTTGGAGAAGCTTGATTTGTTGGTGGACTGTAACCGTCGTCAGGTTGTTCCCAATCCCGCTCATCCCGATCAGCCCGTTTCGAAGGTAAAATAGCGTAGTGCGACTGGAATGACGGTCGCTCTCGCCTTCATCTGGAAAATGGCGTGGCGTGACAGCCGCTCGAGTCGGCGCCGGCTGTTTGTTTTTTCCATCTCGATCACGCTCGGCATCGCGGCGCTGGTCAGCATCGGCTCGTTCCGCAAGAGCCTCGCGCAGGCGATTGACGACCAGGCGCGCTCTCTGCTGGGCGCGGATTTGATCGTGGAATCGTCCCGGGCCTTCAGCCCAGAAGAGGAAACATTCCTGCACTCGTTAGGCGCTCCGCAGGCGCGGGAGACGCGCTTCAGCACCATGGCGGTTTTTCCGGCAAGCGGCGGCACGCGTCTCGTCCATGTGCGCGCGCTCGGCGGTGAGTTTCCGTTTTATGGCACGATGGAAACCGAACCCCCGTCAGCCGCGCAGGGATTTCGGGAGGGCGAGGGGGCGATCGTGGAGGAGAGCCTTCTCATCCAGTTCGGCGCGAAGGTGGGCGAGCGGATCAAGATTGGTGAGGTTGAACTTCCGATTGCGGGCGCGTTGAAGAAGATGCCGGGTGAAGCGTCCGCGGCAGCTTCCTTCGCGCCGCGCCTCTACATTCCGCTCCAACGTCTCGCGGAGACTGATCTGCTCAAGCCGGGCAGCATCGCGCATTATCGCAATTACGTGAAGTTCCCGTCCGGCGCCGATCCGGAAGAGCGGGTGACGCCGCTTGTTCCGAAGTTTCAGCGTTTCAATCTGGAATACGACACGGTCGCCAAGCGGAAACGGGATCTCGGCGCGGCCCTCGAAAATCTCTACCGCTTTCTGAACCTCGTCGGGTTCATTTCACTTTTGCTGGGAGCGGTCGGCGTGGCGAGCGCGATCCAGGCGCATCTTCAGCAGAAACAGAAAACCGGCGCGATCCTGCGCTGCCTCGGCGCTTCGGCCGGAAGCACCGTCGTCGTTTATTTGCTGCAAGCCGCCGCGATGGGACTTGTTGGCGCGAGTGCAGGCGCTGCTCTCGGCGTCGCAATGCAACGCATCTTCCCTGCGGTTTTGAAGTCGTTCATCCCGCTGCCCATCTCCACCGCGATTGCGTGGGAGCCGATCATCCGCGGGATGCTGATCGGCTTCGCGATTTGTGTGCTCTTCGCCTTGCCGGCTCTGTTGCGGTTTCGCCGTTTGTCTCCGCTGCTGATTCTCCGATCGGAAGTAGCAGATGAATCCGGGCCGCGGCACTTCGATGGAATTGTCTGGCTGGTTTACTTTATCATGGGCGCGAGCGTGACCGCGTTTGCCATTTCGCAAACCGACACCTGGAAGCGCGGCTTGATCTTCGCCGCCGTCCTGGGTCTCGCGGTGCTGATTTTCGCGGGCATGGCGAAGTTTTTGATCGTGCTCGTGCGGACGTTTTTCCCGCACAACTGGAGCTTCGCCCTGCGCCAGGGCCTCGCGAATCTTTACCGTCCCAATAACCGCACGCTGCTGCTTACGATGTCGCTCGGCCTTGGCACATTCCTCCTCCTGAACCTGTATCTTTCGCGCGAAGTGCTGCTCCAGCAGTTCCGCTCCATCGGCACGAAAGATCAGCCGAACATCTTCCTTTTCGACATTCAGCCGGATCAGACGCGAGACGTGGCCGAGTTGGTCCGCGCCTCGGGACTGCCGGTCATCCAGGAGGCACCGATCGTTACGATGCGTCTCGCGGAAATCAAAGGCCGCACGACGGCAGACATTCTCCGCGATCCGAAACGCAAAATTCCCGAGTGGCAGCTCCAGCGGGAATATCGTTGCACGTACCGCGAGACTCTCGCCGATACCGAAAAGGTCGTGGCAGGGCAGTGGATTGGACGCGTCGATTACAAGACGGGCGACACCGTCCCGATCTCGCTCGAAAAGGAAATCGCGCGCGACTTCGAAGCGAAAATCGGGGACGAGCTGCTCTTCGATGTGCAGGGGATCCCGATCAGAACAAGAGTCGCCAGTCTGCGCGACATCGATTGGAAGCGATTCCAGACAAACTTCTTCGTCGTTTTTCCGGCAGGTGTGCTGGAGGCGGCGCCGACCTTCAATGTGCTCGTTAGTCGCGTGCCCGATGCTGCCGCTTCCGCGCGCCTGCAGAGCGCGGTGGTAGCGAAGTTTTCGAACGTCTCGGCGCTCGATCTCACGTCGGTGATTCAGACCGTCGATTCAATCCTGAGCAAAGTGGCACTCGTCATCCGCGTGATGTCGCTCTTCACCGTCGGCGCGGGATTGATTGTGCTCGCGAGCACGATTTGGAGTGGTCGGTATCAGCGGCTCAAGGAAAGCGTGCTGCTCCG
>JACCTI010000259.1 GCA_013812515.1 Chthoniobacterales bacterium | reverse complement strand
GAAAAATGTCTTTCCGTAGCCGCTCGACCCGCGGTTATTCACGTCGAGAATCGTGTAGCCGTGGTTGGCGAGATATTGCGCGTAGGCTTTATATTCGGTGCGCGCCTGGCCACCGGGTCCGCCGTGCACCAGGACGAGGGCCGGCGTCTTCTTCTGCCCGCTGAAGCCGTGCGGCTGGTAAAGAATCCCCGGAATCTCCAACCCATCGAAGGATTTGTAGCGGATTACCCGGACCTCAACGAGATCAGCGGGATCGATCTCCGGGTTCAGACTGTCCGTTAGGCGCGCGGGCTTCTTCGAGGCGAGATCGTAGACGAAGAGATTCGCCGGCGAGCGCGAGCCGTTGTGATAAAAAGCCATGAGCTTTTCGCTCTCCGAGAAATTTACACCCGTGACGTCGCCATCCGGGAGGGAGGGCAGCTCCACAGATTTTCCGGTCGCCTCTTCGGTGACGATGATCCTGGTGCGCGCGTCTTCGTTCGTCGCCACGACGCGATACTTTCCGTTCCGAGAGAAGTAGATGGCGGAAACGTCCCAAGGCGCTTTTTCCACGACCTCGCGTTTGCCCGTGCCAAGCTCGTAGCGAGCAATGTATTTGAATTCCGCGCCTTCGTCGGACAGGAAATAGAAATACTTCGAGGCGACATCAAAAACCTGCGGCTGATTGTCGATCTCGCCCTCGTGCGCAGTGATGTTCTTCATTTCCTGCTTCTCACGGTCGTAGAGATAAACGTCCGCGTCCGCGGTCGTCCGGCCCGGTTTGCCGAAGGCGAGGAAGCGTTTGTCGCCGGAAATATCGGCGAAGTCGAAGCCGGTCTCGTCTTGGTAGATGAGCTGCGGCTTAAGGTCCGCGATGCTCAGCTCAAAAATATCGAAGAACTTGGGATCGCGCTCGTTGGTCGAGATGAAGAACGATTTCTGATCCTTGCTCCAGCCGAGGAAATTCGCTTTTGTCTTTTCGCCTGGGGTGAGGTCGCGCTCGCTGCCGTCCAACTCGCGCAGATAGAGGTGCTCGTTCTCGTTGCCACCGGCGTCATGCCGATAGAGAAACCGCGCGTCGGTGGGAAACGCCGTGGCGACGTAGGTGCTTTCCTTGGTCGAATTCGTCAGCTGCTTCGGCTCACCGCCAGCGACTGGTATGCTGTAGACGTTAAAGATACCGCTCTTGTTGCTGTGAAAGAGAACGGTCTTTTCATCGGCGGTGAAGGCGCTGCCGCCGACCCGAGTCGTGTTCATGAACTGCTCGATCGCGTACTGCTTCACGGCCTTGGCCGGCTTAGGCGAAGCGGTGCTCTTGGCATCCGGTGTCGCTTTGGTGAGCAACGCTTTGCCGGAAAGATCCGGCCGCTGTTCGGGTGATGGTCGTTGCGCCGGCATCGTGGCTGGAAGAGAAAGAAACGAAAGCGCGATGAAAAAGCGAAATGCGGTGTTCATATTGGATTCCTTGAAGATTTCATGACGCAGTTTGCTTATTAGCCATCTGATAAATGCTTTTCGTGTCACGGCGGTCTACGACCTTCGCTCGCATTACGATAGAAGCACGACGCGGATAGAGCGCCGCTGCAGCTCGCCGTGCATTCATGAGGCCTTCTTCTAACTGAGTAGGCTCGGTTTGCCAACGTTCGTGATCCTGCGCATCGTTCGACGTGACGGACGCCGTTGATGCATACACGAATCAGATTTGTGAAGTCATTGTCGGCAAAACACAGGCTGTAAAGCTGGCGGTGGCGTGCTTGCTAGCCCGTGGTCATCTTCTCATCGAAGACATTCCCGGCGTCGGCAAGACGACCCTATCCCAGGCGCTCGCCCGCTCGCTGGGTCTGAAATTCCAGCGCATCCAATTCACGAGTGACCTGCTCCCGGCGGATATCCTGGGGAACTCTATTTTCGACCGCGAAGATCAGCGCTTTGTCTTTCACCGCGGTCCGCTCTTTTCACAGTTGGTGCTGATCGATGAGGTGAATCGTGCCACCGCGAAGACCCAAAGCGCGCTCCTCGAAGCGATGGAGGAATATCATGTCTCCGCGGACGGTCTGACGCATGAATTGCCGCAGCCGTTCTTTGTCGTCGCGACGCAAAATCCGCAGCACCAAGTGGGAACCTTTCCTCTGCCCGAGTCGCAGCTCGACCGCTTTTTGATGCGGATTGAATTAGGTGTCCCGGACCGGCCGAGTGAGCGTGCCATGCTACTGGGAATGGATCGCCGCGAGATGCTCAAGGAGCTGAAACCAGTCTTTACCACCGAGACATTGCTCGAGATCCAGGTGGCAGTGCGAA
>JACCTI010000404.1 GCA_013812515.1 Chthoniobacterales bacterium | reverse complement strand
ACCGGATTCTTGATCGGCTCGAGCGCGATCTGAAGGTTGTCGCCGAGCCGCGCGGAACTTTGCAGCCCATCGAGTTTGAAATCGAACGGCACGAAGCGCGGCTCGAGCAACGTGTCCATCGTCGTCGCGAGGAGTTCGAACGGCAGGCCGCCAGCCTTGCCGGACCCGATCTCGATCAACGCCTCGCGCTGTTCGGGCGACGCCTTCTCGTCCACAAAAAGGCAGACGGTACCATGGCCTTCGTGGATCGCTTTTGGCCACTTCGCTGCGAAGGCAAGGCCAAGCCCGTCCAAGGATACGGCGTCGTACTTGCCGTTCTCGATTTTCCACACCCCGACCCCTTCGCACGAACCGGTCGTAGGCGGGGCTGAGAATTCACAAGGACACCCATAATCGCAATTGCAGGCCTGCAGATAATCAGCATCGAAAAACCACTTTTTCATCGTTCGAATTCTCCGTTTGTTTTGTTGCGCTGGAAGCCGCGCTCGGCTTTCACCGGTTTAGCTGAAAGTGACCGGCCCGGTCAACCATATTGGTTAATAGGAGACACCTGGCGCGGCCAAAGCCGGCGCACGGTTGTCTGATAATCGCGTTGACTGCGAAACATCCGGCAATCACGCTGTGTCACATCAACACGCGTGTCGAGGCGCGTTAGCTTCGATGTTGTTCATCCTGAAAGGGTACGAGGGTTTGGGAGGAACTTCCTTTCACCTCAACAAAGAAAGAACCGTCATCATGAAACTAATAACCGCACCTCTGGTGGGTGTAGCTTTGCTCGGCCTTTGCGCCGGGCCGTTTGCGCTGGCTCAAGCGCCGCAAACATCGGGTTCAGCGCCTGCTTCTGCCGCGGCAACTGGTGTAGAAGCAAAAATCAAGGCCATGGAAGATTCCTGGGCCGCTTCTCAGCTCGAGAAAGATCACGGGGCAAGCGTGCTCGAGGGATTGCTCGCAGCCGATTATCATGGCGTCGGCGCGAAAGGGGAAATTCGGAACAAAGCCGAGACGGTCGAACATTCGCGCAGTGACACGGACACCTACACATCCTCGAAAAACGACAGCATGGACGTGCACGTTTATGGGTCCAGCGTGGCAACGGTCTGCGGCACTTCGACCGAGAAAGGCAAAGACAAGGACGGCAAGGAATTCAGCCGCTCCTACGCATGGGTCGATACCTGGATGGAGCGCAACGGGCAATGGCAATGCATCGCCGGCTCCGGCACGCTTCTCACCAAGTCCTAGCGAGACAGGAATAGTTTCGCAAAGTCAGACATACACCGCCCGCCGTCATCCGATGGCCGGCGGTGTTTTGCGTCCGAGCGCTCTCGATTTTACCTACATCTCCTGATAGAGCGTTCTCAGCTTCGTTCATGAAATCGTTTTTTGCCGAACTGAAGCGGCGCAACGTCTATCGCGCGGCCGTTGGCTACGCGGCGGTCGCCTGGCTGCTCATGCAGGTTGCGACGCAGACGCTTCCGTTCTTTGATACTCCGGCGTGGGCGGTGCGGGTCATTATCGTAGTGCTGCTGGGCGGGTTTCCGTTTGCCATGATATGGGCCTGGGTATTCGAATGGACGCCAAAAGGGATTGTCCGCACCGATGAGGTTCCGCCCGGTCAATCGATCGCGCGGGATACGCGCAGGAAGCTCGACTTCGTAATTAGCACCGCGCTCGCGCTGGCTGTCGCGCTGCTCCTCTTCGATCGCTTCCGCCACCCGCGCGCGCAGGGCGATTCCAGCACGCTCGCGAAAAGCATCGCCGTCCTGCCATTCGACAACCTGAGCGACGACAAGAACAACGCTTATTTCGCGGAAGGTGTGCAGGACGAAATCCTGACGCGACTGGCGAAGGTCGCGGAGTTGAAGGTGATCTCGCGCACCTCCACGCAGCGCTTGAAGAGTTCGCCTAACGACCTGCCGCAAATCGCGAGGCAGCTCGGCGTGATGCACATCCTGGAGGGGAGCGTGCAGAAGTCAGGCGATGCAGTGCGCGTGAACGTGCAGTTGGCCAAAGCCGACACCGATGCCCATCTCTGGGCCGACACCTTTGATCGGAAACTGACCGACATTTTTCAAATTTAGACGGAGATCGCGAAGACAATCGCGGACACGCTGCAAGCGAAGCTGACCGGCTCGGAGCAGCACGCAATCGCCGCAGAACCCGGAGGCTTACCAGCTTTATCTAAAGGGCAGATTTTTCTGGAACAAGAGGACCGGACCGGCCTTGCGCAAAGCGATCGATTATTTCAAACAGGCGATCGAAAAGACCCGCAATACGCTCTAGCCTACGCCGGGCTGGCGGATTCCTACGTTCTTCTCCCGGGCTTCGGAGCCGCGACCCCGCAGGAGTGCTTCCCGCAAGCGAAAGCGGCTGCGAAGAAAGCGCTCGAGATCGACGATACTCTGGCGGAAGCGCATACATCGCTGGCCCAAGTCCTAAGTTTTTTACGATTTTGATTTTGCCGGATCGATCAAGGAATTCGAACGCGCAATTTCGCTGAATCCGAACTACGCAACCGCGCATCACTGGTTCGGCGGTCTTGGGCCGTTAATGCTCTTCGGCGAGTTTGATCGCGCGATCGCGGAAGCAAGACGGGCGGTTGAACTCGACCCGCTGTCGCTCATCATCAATGCAGACCTGGCCGAGGGTTATTTTTATCAACGTCGTTATGACGAAGCGATCGAGCAATTCCGCAGAACGCTCGAAATCGTAGCGCAGGTCAACCAGGACGCCGTCGTGCCTAACGAATTCAGCGTGCTTCACTCCATTGAGCTTAACCTCAATCCGCGGGGCGAAGGCGACCTGGAACCGGGCTGTCTCGCGAAACTGGATTTGGTGCTGGCCTCCTTCCATTTCCCGCTCCGCTTGAAGGACGACCAGACCGGGCGCTATCTGGCCGCCTTGCGCAACCCGGTCGTGCATATCCTCGGCCATCCCCGCGGCCGCATTTATAACTATCGTGCTGGCCTTTCAGCCGATTGGTCCCGAGTCTTCGCGGAGGCCAGCAGCCTCGACAAAGCGGTCGAGATCGACTGCTTCCCGGACCGGCAGGATTTGAACGTGGAGCTGCTGAAATTGGCGCGCGCCGCAGGCACGCGCGTCTCGTTAGGCACGGACGCTCACCACCCCTGGCAGCTCGCTTTCATTGAATTCGGACTCGCTGCCGCCTGGCAGGCGAAGCTGCCGCCAGAGCGGGTCGTGAACTTCATGACGATGGCAGAAATCAGGCGGTGGATTTCAGGATTGCGACGCCAGCCTTAGACGGCCGCCAAAAGTCGATCCGAGCGACGGCAACCAAACAGAGGCGGCGCCGGCCTTTTAGCGCGGCAGCCTGGTGGGTGAACACTTTGCCTGTGCCAAGCGGCGGCGCACCGTAGAGTTGAAACCGAACCTCAGCCGCCCGCGCGGCAATCCCGGAGACCGACTTGAGTAGCTGGGCGAGCGCCTGACTCGTGATCGTCGCGCGGCTTGTCA
>JACCTI010000380.1 GCA_013812515.1 Chthoniobacterales bacterium | reverse complement strand
GGCGATCGTTCGGATCCTGCAAACGCAGCTGCCAGCGGTGTGCAGCTGAATTGAGGACTGTTTGCATCGCTGCGCTCCCTTGAAGCGGCGAAGGTCTATCTTGGACGTTCCATTCAGAGGAGCCGGGAAGCGAATTGGGCTGGGGAAACGGTTTCCGAGCCGAGCCCGGACTTATCAGATGCAACTCGGTCGGCAAATCGCGTGGTTCACGTTGTCGGCACTCGGCCCCAAGTCTATTGGACGATCAAAACGGCTACGGAATGGACGATTCTTAGGTGTGACAGGAGAGCTCAACGAACGCAAAGTTAGGGACGCGGTGTCCCATCTTCGTCGAATTGCAGGTTGCCTCCTTAATTGCATATACTTCCCACTCAGAGCCTTACCACATTTGATCAGAACGGAATACGGTTTGCTAAAGGAGGTTTCGACTAAAGGTTTCGACTAAAATCTCTAAGTCAGAAAGGTTTTCAACATTATGGCTAAAGTTTTGGGTATCGATCTCGGCACGACGAACTCCTGTATGTCGATAATGGAGGGCGGCGACGCCGTTGTTTTGGAAAATAGCGAGGGCGCACGGACGACTCCCTCGATCGTGGCTTTTTCGAAAAATGGTGAGCGGCTGGTCGGCCAGGCAGCCAAGCGGCAGGCGGTGACGAATCCCGCGAACACGGTTTTCTCGGTGAAGCGGTTCATGGGCCGCAAGTTCGACGAAGTTCGCGAAGAAGAACATCGCGTGCCTTACAAAATCGTGAAGGCTGCCAATGGCGACGCGCATGTCCAGGTGGAAGTGAACGGTGAGAAGAAGACGTTCAGCCCGCCGGAAGTTTCGGCGATGATTCTGGCGAAACTCAAAGCCGACGCGGAAGCGAAGCTCGGCGAGAAGATCACGCAGGCCGTCATTACAGTCCCCGCCTACTTCAATGACTCGCAGCGCAACGCGACGAAAGACGCGGGCAAGATAGCGGGCCTCGAAGTTCTCCGCATCATCAATGAGCCGACGGCGGCGTCGCTCGCCTACGGGCTCGACAAAAAGAAGGACGAGAAGATTGCCGTCTACGACCTAGGCGGCGGCACGTTCGACATCTCGGTCCTGGAAATCGGGGATGGCGTTTTCGAAGTGAAGGCAACCAACGGCGACACGCACTTGGGCGGCGATGATTGGGATAACATGATCATCGACTGGATCGTCTCCGAGTTTAAGAAAGACTCTGGTGTCGATCTCTCGAAGCAGGCCGACGCGATCCAGCGCATCAAGGAAGAAGCTGAGAAGGCGAAGATCGCGCTCTCCAGCTCGCAGGAATACGAAATCAACCTGCCGTTTATCACGGCCGACGCGAGCGGGCCGAAGCACATCCAGAAGAAGCTAACGAGAGCCAAGCTGGAGCAGCTGACCGATCCTCTTTTCGAGCGGACGGTCAAGCCGGTGAAGGATTGCCTGGCCGACGCCAAACTCTCCACGAGCGAGGTCAACGAACTCGTGCTCGTCGGTGGGATGACGCGCATGCCGAAGGTCATAGAGACCGCACGTCAACTGATCGGCAAGGAGCCTCACAAAGGTGTGAACCCCGACGAAGTCGTGGCGATTGGCGCGGCCATTCAGGGCGGCGTTCTGAAGGGCGACGTAAAAGACGTGCTGCTCCTCGACGTTACTCCGCTGACGCTGGCCATTGAAACCGCCGGCGGTGTGGCGACGCCGATGATCCCGCGTAACACCACCATCCCGACGCGCAAGTCGCAGATCTTTTCAACTTACAGCGACAACCAGCCGGGCGTGGAAATCAAGGTTTTGCAAGGCGAGCGTCCGCTTTCGCGCGACAACAAGAATCTCGGCACGTTCCACCTCGACGGCATCCCGCCGGCCCCGCGTGGCACGCCGCAAATCGAAGTCACATTCGACATCGACGCGAACGGCATCCTGCACGTGTCCGCGAAAGACCTCGGCACCGGCAAGGAGCAGAAAATCTCCATCACCGGCAGCTCGGGCCTGAGCAAGGAAGAAGTGGAGAAGATGCAACGCGACGCGGAAACACACGCCGACGAGGACAAGAAGGCGAAGGAAGCGATCGAGATCAAGAATAACGCCGATACGCTCGCGTATCAGTGCGAGAAGCAGCTAAAGGATCTCGGCGAGAAGGTTCCGGCGGACAAGAAGCAGCAAGTCGAAGATGCCATCAAAGCGGTGCGCGATGCGATCGAGCGCAACGACACCGACGCGATGAAGAAGACCTACGATGACCTGCAGAACAAGTTCCAGGAAATCAGCGCCGACCTTTACAAACAAGCGTCCGCGCAAGCCGGTCCTATGCCCGGCGCCGAAGCCGGCGGTCGTCCGGAGCCGCAAGCTGAACCGGACCGGGATGGACCGCGCAAGCAGCACGGCGACGTCGTGGACGCGGAGTTTGAAGTTGTCGATGAGGACAAGAAGTAAGCTTTAACAACAACAATTTGCCGGCGGTCGTTGGTAAGACCTAACGAGCGCTGGCATTAACCAACAAAGACAAGAAGGAGTAACTCAAGTATGGCAATCAACGTAAGACCGCTTGGAGATCGTGTGCTGGTTCAGCCGATCGAAGAGCAAGAAACCAAAAAGGGCGGCATCATCATTCCAGATACCGCAAAAGAGAAGCCGCAGGAGGGCAAGGTTGTCGCTCTCGGCACGGGGAAGATCGACGATAATGGTAAGAAGGTCGAGTTCACCGTGAAAGAAGGCAACAAAGTGCTGATCTCCAAATACGGCGGCACTGAAATCAAAGTGGACGGTGAGTCCTACTTGATCATGCGCGAGGACGATATCCTCGGCATCATTGGTTAACTAATTCCGTACCTCGCACTTACTCTTTAACTTACACCGGCACCTGAAGTGCAAGAGTAAGTTAAAGTGTAGGTGCAAGTAAGACGGAGCAACTCTCAACTAGAAACAGAAATGACTTACGATGGCTGAGTCGATCAACCCTCATCCATCAACCATCAACTAACAT
>JACCTI010000252.1 GCA_013812515.1 Chthoniobacterales bacterium | reverse complement strand
GCGCGCTTCCCCGTCAGATGGCCATTGCCGGAAGAAACGCCGTTGAACGCGAGCACATCACTCCCACGACCACTCGGCATCGGACGGGCGCCGAAGTTGAACTTGATCGTCTTCCACGTGTCGCCCCGCTTCGATTGCAATCCCAAACTCGCCGTCGGCTCATACCCGCAATGCGTCATGCAATTCTCGCAACGCGCATCGCGCGCGACTCCGTCAACCACCCCGTACTTGTCCCAATCCACATTTTCGAGCAGCTCGGCGTAGCTCTTGAAATGTCCGGTACCGTTCGTCCCCGCGGCGTCCGTCATGAAATAACAGGGCGCCTTCCAGCCCCGCATGTTGCGCGTCGGAATCGCCCAGGCTGAGCACGTCAGGTCGCGCTTTCCGGCGAGGAACTCGAAGTAAACCGGCGTGCCGAAAAACGTGTAGCGCGCCATCCATTCTTCCATCCGCGCGAACTTTTTCACGGTTAGGTCGCGCGTCAGAAAGAAATTCTCCGGCTGCAGGTTCAGGCGCTTGATCATGTCCTGCTTGGCGGAATCGTACTCGTAACCCGGCGTGATCGTGTGGCCGTCGACGCCGAGGTCGGAAAGAAAATCGAAAAGCTGCTCGAGTTCATCTATGTCGGTCTCTTTGTAAACGGTCGTGTTCGTCGCGACCTGGTAGTTCAGCAGCTTGGCCATCTTGATCGCGAGAACGCATTCTTTGAAGACACCTTCGCGCTCCACGATCAGATCGTGCGTTCGCTCAAGACCATCGAGATGCACGTTCCAATACATCCAGTCGCTGGGCGCGATCACGGCCTTGGTGGCGTCCTTCGGTCCTTTGCGTATTTCCACCGCGTCTTTCTCGCTGCAGAGACCGGCCGCGAGCAGCTCCGCGACTTTTTCTTCAACAAGGGCGCCGCGTTTTGGGAACTCCGATTGGAGCCACTCGCGCATTTTTTTGCGCATGAACATCGCGTTGGTGCAGACGTAAACGATGCGCTTCTGCACGAGAAGCCCTTTGATCAGCAGCTCGATGTGCGGATAAATAAGCGGCTCGCCCCCGCAAATCGAGACCATCGGCGCCTTGCATTCCTCCGCCGCGCCAAGGCAATCTTCCAGGCTCATCATGTCTTTGATCGAGGTGGAATATTCGCGAATCCTGCCGCAACCGGTGCAGGTCAGGTTACACGTGTGCAGCGGCTCGAGCTGGAGCACGGTGGCGAACTTATCCGTGCGCCGCAGCTTATGCGCGATGATGTACGCGGCGATTTTCGTCGTCAGCGCGAGAGGGAATCTCATACGGCGGGATACTAACGAGCGGTCTTTACGTGTCAACGTTAGTGCCTTGACGACCGGCGACCGCCGCGAGCACGAACAGTTACGTAAATGTCTTCCCGCCAATCCGAAACCGTCGCCGTCCTCGGCGCTTCGCCAAAACCCGACCGCTACGCCTACAAAGCGATGCAAATGCTGCGGCAGCATGGCCATCGCGCGATCCCGGTGAATCCGGCGCTCGCCGAGGTGCTTGGCGAGACCTGTTACGGCCGCCTTCGAGACGTGCCGGACCGGATCGACACCGTCACAATGTATCTTGGCAAGCAGCGTTCCGATTCGCTTGTCGATGAGATCGTCGCCGCGAAGCCGCGCCGGATCATCATGAACCCCGGCGCGGAGAATGAGCAATTGGCGGAGAAAGCGGAGGCCGCCGGAATCGAAGTAGATTACGCCTGCACGTTGGTGCTGCTCCAAACCGGCGCGTTCTAATCCGTTGCAGACGGTGCCTGAATTTGGGGGGCCTCAGCGCCCCGACGGCACAGATTTGATCAGTTCTTGAAACTGAATTCGGGAGACCAAAGCAGTCGCGGCACTGAGGCCCCTCCCACATTAACCGCCCTGCCAGCCGCGCCGGATCAAGCTCACGGCAATCGCCGCCAGCAAAAGCGCGATCAGCTTTGAGACACCGTTGAGACCCTGCTTGCCCATGAGTGCTTCGACGCGTCGGGCATAACGGAATCCCACCCCCACCAGCAACAGATTCACTAGCAGCGAAGCGATCGTAAACACGACTCCAACCGTGTCGACCAGGATCAGCAATGCGGTGAGCAACGCCGGTCCGGCAATCAGCGGCATCCCTAACGGCACAACGCCGAATTCCTCCCCGCCGCTGCGCGGTTTGTCATCGCCGCCGATCAACTCGCGCGCGGCCAGTCCCAGGAGGATGAGTCCTCCCGCGACTTGAAAATCCGACACCGAAATCCCGAGCGCTTGGAAGATGAACTTACCCAGGAAAATGAAACCGATCGCCACCGCAAATCCGGTCGCGATGCCGAGCACACCCTGCCGTTGACGCACCTCGCGCGACGCATTCGGCGCGAGCCCCATGAAGAGCGCGATCAGGCCGATGGGGTCGATAGCAACAAAAAGCGGGATGAACGCGAGGAGCGATTTCTCGAGCAGATTTTGCATGGGCGGGAATGATTCCCTTTACGCTTCGCGCATCTACCACAATGTTGCGCTTCCGACCATCTGCCGATGAAAGCTCTCCTGTCCGTCCTCCGAGAGCGTCGTGGCCGGCAGCGCATTCGCTTAATCCTCAGCTTCGCGTTCTGCTTTTTCGCGGTCTCTTGTCATAAACCCGAGTCGAACGTCGACAAGGGAGATCGCCTGCAAATTCTGCATAAAGGCAACGGTCCCGAGGTGCAGGACCTTGATCCACATCTTGTGAATGGCGTCGGCGCTTTTTCAGTGATCCGCGCGCTGCTCGAAGGTCTCGTCACGGAAGATCCGCACGATCTGCATCCAATCCCCGGCGTGGCCGGATCGTGGGAAATCTCACCCGATGGCAGGCTCTACACCTTTCATCTGCGCAAAGA
>JACCTI010000302.1 GCA_013812515.1 Chthoniobacterales bacterium | reverse complement strand
AAGTGACGCATGGCGCTGTAAACCAGCACGAGCTTCAACTTGTGATACCGCAGCGTGGAGCCGCGCACTTTCGATTCCACCATCAGCACGCGCGACGCGCGCGGGTTTGTCTGGGCAAGCGCCGCGTGCTGGATGAAAGTTGATCGCCCAGGATCCAGACGGTGTTCATGCCAGGCATACCCTAGAGCATCTGCCGAAAATCGTTCTCGGCTCGACACGCGAGTTGTAGCCGGGGGTGTTGACCCCGGCTGACAGAAGTCACTGGAGCGTGCTCCACGGGCTTGTGAAGTAGCCCGTCCGCGCCACCGGGTCGACGCCCCCGGCTACAACTGCAGGAAACCGAAATGTCTTTAGGCAAATCGCTCCAGCATGGCAGCCAAGCGAGTTCGCATTCAGGAAGCGCACATGCTTTCCGGAGAACGACTCGCCTGCGAAGCGGGCCACTACTTCTTTTTGCAGCTGCCCTGCGAAAACGGCTTCTTCCCCGGGGTCGGTTCGTAGCCCGGCCAACAACGGCTCGTCTTTTTGCTGCTCGCCTTCCGCTTTGGCGCCGTTTTCTTGCTGCTGCTCTTCTTCGACTTCGTTGCCATGCAACCCATTCGCCAGGGACAGGCGCGCCGGATGCAGATGACTAGCGCGACGGCAAATGGATTGTCGCGATCATGCATCGGGCGCTGCCGCCCGCGAGTTCGACGGTCGGCAGAGTCAGCGGGAGCAAACGCGCGAAGCGCTCGATTTGCGCCCGCTGTTCCGCATGCAACGCCGCAGCCGCGCGCGCGGAAAGCACGAGCAACTTCTCCCTCGCATTATGTAGTTCGATCGCGTTCCCGGCAAATTGCGTGATCTGCCGCGGAGCGAGATCGATCACCATTTTGCCAGTCCTCTCGAGCCGCTTCCGGACAGCCGCTCGCTCCGCTTCATCCGGGATCAAGTCGAACGCGACGAGCGCGAACTCGGAGGCGATGCACATCATCACATTGGTGTGGTAAACCGGCCGTCCATCCTCGCTCGTGCTGCAGAACTTCACCGGCTCATATCCGAAATCCGCACAAAACTTCTCCAGCACTTCCGGATGCGTGCGGTGGGAAAGCGAGGCGTAGGCAAGCTTGTTGACGTGGTCAAGCACGAGGCTGCCTGTTCCTTCGAGGCAGCGACCCTCGCCCTCCGACGCGGAGTAATCCACCACGCCAGTGATCTGATAATGTTTCCGCAATTCTTCGATCACGTCGTGCCGGCGTTCAGGGCGGCGGGCGGCGGAATACATCGGGTAGAGCGCGACGCGACCATCGTGATGCGTCGAGAACCAGTTGTTAGGGAAAACCGCGTCCGGCTTTTCGGGCGTAGCGGTGTCATTCACCACGTGCACCGTGACACCCGCATCACGAAGGGTTTTCACCGCAAGGTCGAACTCGCGTTGCGCGGCCAGCGAAACGCCGTCCAGCTCGCCCGCGTCGATCGCTTTCTGGAACGCATTATCGGCCGCCGTCTCCGGGTTGGGATGGAACCGATGCGGGCGAATCATCAGCACCGCGTCGGTGCTTTGCTGAATGTCCCCCCCCGGCTCGGCGGCCAGAGTCTCGGTCCTTGTCATCGCGCGAAATCTCTCCGGTTTGTCGATACCTTTCAAATGCGAGCGCAGCTGCCTGTCATCTCGCGCCCGCAGAACGCGCGCCAGTCTGAGGCTGCCGAAGCGCGCCGAAGGAGCTCTCCAATTCGCTGCGGATCACACCAGCGGCTAGGGCAGTGTGAAGAAGTAAGGCTGGCCGATCGTCTGTGCGGTTCGGGATGACAAAACGCGCGAGAGGCAAGACGCGGTCGCCGGGATCACGCCGCCACAGTTTCGCTTTGCACGGGCCGAGCAGCCGGGACGCGCTTGCTCGCGCGATGTCGCCAAATTGCGAAAGCGACGAACAACAGATCGCCGAGGACGAAGCTCGCGACGTAGGTTTCTCCGCCAATGCCGAAGCCATAGCTATGTAGACCTTTGCCCAGGACGAAATTGACCCCGTACCAAGCCATCAAAACGGCGAGGAAACAGACGACGCTCGCGACCACCAAACCGAATTGCGTCCACCACCCGGCGAGGCGGCCGTGCAACGTCAGGATGTAGCAAAGGAGCGCGATCAGGGCCCAGGTTTCCTTCGGGTCCCAGCCCCAGAACCGGCCCCACGAGTAGTTCGCCCAAACGCCGCCAAGAATGGTGCCGGCCGCGAGCAGCAACACGCCCAGCTGCAGGACGCGGTAGAGCCAGAAGTGCATCGGCTGATCCGCTCGCGTCGCCGCGGGATTCCGGGCGTAACGCCACAGGAGGATATGACCAAAACCCATTGCCAGCGCGAAGGCGGCGTAGCTCAATGTGATCGTGAGCACGTGAATCGTCAGCCAGAAGTTGTCGCGCAAAACCGGCACCAGCGGATCGATGCTGGCGGGCATCGCGATCGGCATTTGATGGACCAGCAAGAGGGCGATAAGCGAGACCGGCAGCGCGGCGAGCAGATAAATCGGCGCCCGATAACGCGCAAAAAAGATCATCCCGAAAAAGGTCACGGCAAACGAGACCCAGATGATCGATTCGTACATGTTCGTCACGGGCGGCCGCCCCGCGATCATGCAGCGCATCGCAATCGCGCTCCCGTGCAAGAGCAAGCCGAGCACGCCGATGGTCACTCCGATTTTCTGGAGAGCGCCCGCTTTGCGGCGCAAGTAAGCTGTCGCCAGAATCACGAGCGCGATGCCGTAGCACCAGGCCGCGCGGTAAAAGCCGTCGAAATGGTTGTAGCGATACTCCAAGTGGAGCTGATCTTCGCTTGGATAAATTGAGGGACTGAGCGTGCGCGTCGCTTCCCGCAACTGCTGCGCCGCGCGCGCGAACTGGAATCCGTCCGCTTTCACATACGCGTTCGCGAAGGCCTGCAACTGCGCCTGCACCGGCGCAAATTGCTCCTCCTTGTAGTGATTGCCGAAAGCCGGCGGCACGACCCACGGGTCCGTCAGTTTCTGTGAGGACGGCACAATCAGGAACGCGCTTCCGTCCATGATCCGCGTCAGGAGCGTGAGGCGTTCACTCACGTTCCGCACTTCCTGCTGGAGACGATTGAGCGGCTTCTCCGCTTTCTGCAACGTGTGCACCTCGGTCGCGAGCCGGTTCAGCTCCGGTGATCCGCTCAGCTCCGCGAAGGAAAAACGCCGCCTGGTTTTGTCGAGGCTGAGTTGCTCGATGAGGCTGCCTAACGAGACCAAAACCATTGGCTCGGTCTTCCATTCATGGGTCTCGAGCAGGGCCGAGAGCACGAAGTCGTTCCCCTGCCACTCCTTCCCGCCCGGCGCGTTGTAACTCGAGCGTCCGGTGATTTTGATCAACGCCTCCCGCGCGAAGGTGTCGACTGGTTTGCGGCGACCGCCATCCTGGACGGCAAGCAATCCCCATTGCTTGAAGTCCAGGGTGCCGGTGTCCGCCGCGGGCATTTCGTCTTGCGCAAAAACTCCCCGGCCGAGAAGGGACGTGAGCAGGAGAACGAGGAGAGCGTAACGCGTTTGCAAGGGCGGCGAATCTACGGCGAGCGGCCCGCCTTCACAACGCCAATCACTTCTCCGCAAGCGCCGAAACGTTAGGCGGGAGTCGCTTCTTGGCGCACGGAACGAGCAATCACCGCGCTGTTACGCGAGAGCTTTCCGCATGCGCTTGGTGTTCAGCGAGCTCTTGGTCGTCGTATGAAAGGTCACGTGACTGGTTCACTTGCGGGGCAGCTGTAGGCCCGGCGTCGTTTGCATCCAGGACGTGCGACGCTCGACTCCTCCTTGGGGCTTGCGTCGCAACAGGTCAGGATGTTTCTCCAGGTATTTGCTGAGCGCCTTCGCGATCAAACGATTCGCAAACGGATTTGCATGCGGATCGAACCGCGAAATCCGGAGTTTCTTCACGCCACGCTGTGCAAAAACCGGCTGCATATCAATGCAATCGAACTGGTGCGCGTCGAGATGACCGCGGAAAAGCGAGTAAAATTCAGTGTCGTTCAGCAACTCGTCGCGGGAGAAACGGCAGCAGGACTAGCAGCAGCCGAGCGGAAAATTTCTGCGCAACTTCGGCGCGCAGCTGCTCGAGTCTGGCCATGTGTTGCGCCATCACCGCCGTGTCGGCATAAAACATCCGGATTTGGCCGAGCCGCTCCCGCACGAGCCGCGGATAACCGATCCTGAAATAAAAAAGCTCAACGAATCGGCTGTAGTGAGACATCCACTGCAACGCCGAGTCGACTCGCGTGGGTTGCGCCGGCGCAAGGGGCGGCTGCACGCGCTCGCGGTCAGCCGCGGTCAGATCGCCTTGGATGTCGTTAAAGAAATACGCCACGATCACCAGCGGAATTGAGGCCTTCGTCCCGCCGAGATAGCGCTCGAGTAGCCGAATTTCATCTGTCGTTTCAGAACCGGAGAGGCCGAGATTCACGACATGCAGTTGCCCGTAGCGCGCGGCCAGCAATTCCGAAAATCGTTCCTTCGGCGACTTCAATCCGGCGCCGAAAACAAAGGAATCGCCGGCCACGACGAGGTTCTCCTTGGTCTCGGACAACGGTAGGTTCGAGGCGCGCAGCCCAAAGTTGTCGAAGCGATAATAACGCGCTTCGAAATTCTCTCCGGCCGTATGCCCAAACCCCGAACTCTCGGCAAAAATATACCGGTAATACCCCTCCAATGCCGTCAGGCCGAGGCTGAGCGCCAGAAGCATCAACGTGAAGTTTGCGAAGCGGCTTCGCCGCAAAACGTAAACCAACGCGGCGAGAGCAAGCGTGAAGCCTATGTAGCCGATGAACAAAGCTCGTAGTCCGGGTGAATCGTGCAGGGGCGTGAATGGCCCCCAATCTACGCGGCTCCGCAAAAGCGATAGGTTTTCCGCGCGCCCGGGAAGCTCGCGCGGCGCCTTGCACTAAATCCCTCGTCCATCCCTACAGCCCCGGTCTGCGCGATCCTCGATTGAACTAGGATGCGAACGAACAAAAACACATCGGCCGCTGCTCTCGCTGGGATTTTCACGGTCCTGCTGACCGCGTTCGTCATCACCGTCCTTTCCGTCGGGCGCGAGGTTCTTATCCCGCTCGCGCTCGCGGTTATGCTCACGTTCCTGCTTTCGCCCCTCGTGGCGCGAATGGAACGCTTCATCGGCCGTATCGCGGCCGTGTTGCTCGTCGTCGCGATGCTGTTTGGTTTGATCGGCGGCACCGGCTGGTTGCTGACGCGGCAAATCATCGATCTGGCCGCGAAGCTTCCCGACTACCAGGCGAATATCGACAGCAAACTGCGCACGATCCGCATCCCGACCGGCGGCGCGCTCGGGCGCTTCACCCACAGCGTCGATGAGTTGCAGAAGCAACTCCCAACTTCTGCGGAACCGCCTCCCGGTTCGACGGAGCCGACGCCCGTAACTGCGGAACGCAGCGCGCGCATGCCCCCCACGGTCCAGCAGCCGATGCCCGTCCGTATCGTGGAATCGCAGAGCCGGCTTCCGCAGCTTTTGCAAAGCGCGGCCACTGGGGTGCTGGGACCCCTCGGTACCGCGGGGCTTGTCCTGTTGCTCGTTATCTTCATGCTCTTCAAACGCGAGGACCTGCGCGGGCGCATGATTCGTTTGATCGGTCAGGGCCGGATCAGCGCCACGACACGTGCCATGGATGACGCCGGCACGCGGGTGGCGCGCTACCTCTCGATGCAGTTCCTGGTCAACGTCGCCTTCGGCATCTCGATCGCGATCGGTCTTTATTTCATCGGGGTTCCGAACGCGCTGCTCTGGGGCGCGTTCGCCGCCTTGATGCGATTCATCCCCTATGTCGGCGCCTGGATCGCGGCCGCGGTGCCGCTGCTTCTTTCGCTCGCCGTCTCGACCAGCTGGCTCGCGCCACTGCTGGTCCTCGCGCTTTTCATTGCCCTCGAATTGATCAACGCGAACGTCCTCGAGCCCTGGCTCTACGGCGCCAGCACCGGCGTCTCCTCGATGGCGCTGATTGTGGCCGCGGTTTTCTGGACGTGGCTCTGGGGTCCAGTCGGTCTTCTTCTCTCTACGCCGCTGACGGTTTGCCTCGCCGTCATGGGACGGCATGTGCCGAAGCTGCAATTTCTCAGCGTCCTTTTGAGCGAAGAACAAGCGCTCGCCCCGCACGAGGAGATTTACTACCGGCTGCTTCGTCTCGGTCTCGCGGAAGGCAGCGACCTTGCGGAAACTTTTCTCAAGACGAACTCACTCACCGCGCTTTACGACTCCGTTTTGATCCCGACGATCACGCTCGTGGAAACCGATGCCCAGCGGGAACAGCTCGACAGCGAGCAGCGCACCGCGATTCATCAGCATATCCACGACATGGTCGAGGACCTCGGCTCCATGCCGGCGAAGAAGTCGGAGCTCGAAGCCGACAAGACGGTCGCACAGCACACAGCCGTTCCGCTCACCGCCCCCACTTGCAGCGTTCTCTGCGTCCCGGCACGCGCTTCTCGCGATGAGCTCGCCGGCGCGATGCTCACGCAGCTGCTCCGGCAGCAAGGCTTTCACGCGGAGAATACCGCTGCGTCGCTGAGCCCGGCGGACATGATCGAGCAGGCCGCGAAAGGTAAATTCGAGGCGATCTGCATCTCCGTGGTGGCTCCCTCGACGCACATTCATGCACGGTTTATCTGCGGCCGGATGCGCGCTGCGCTCCCGCACATCAAGATCGTGGTCGGCGTTTGGGGCGCGACGGAGAACATGGTGGAAACCGGCGAACGTCTCCGCTCCTCCGGCGCCGATGAAGTCGTGGTCTCGCTCGCGGAAGCGGTCGTGCAGCTCGCAAAATTCTCCGTCGTCATTACAGATGAGGCGATCCCGGCGCCGATTCCTGCAAACGAAGAAGAGCGCATGACTGAGCTCGCTGCCCTCAACATTCTCGATACGCTGCCGGAGGACGCGTTCGATCGGATCACCGCGAAGGCGGCCAAGATCTTCGAAGTGCCGATCGCGATGGTCAGCTTCATCGAACGCGACCGGCAGTGGATTAAATCCGCGACCGGTCTACCGCCGGACCTGGAGGAAGCTCGCGCCACTTCGCGTTCCGAATCCGTCTGCGG
>JACCTI010000290.1 GCA_013812515.1 Chthoniobacterales bacterium | reverse complement strand
GCGAGCGCATCGCTAAACACGCTCACGATGCGCGAACGCATTGTTTCGGTGAACTCATCGAGCCGGAAGTTCTGATCCGAGCCCGCCACTTCCTTCAGCATCAGCTTCGGATCGACAACGCGGAAATCGTAGGTGCCAAACGCGCGCACCCGCACAACGCCGAAGTCCTGATCGCGCAGCATGATCGGGTTCGACGTTCCCCATTTGTTGCCCGTGAAGAGACGCGTCGTGACAAAGTAAACGTCCGCTTTGAAGGGAGACTCGAAGCCGTACTTCCACGACTTCAGCGAGGTGAGAATCGGGATGTTCTGCGTCGTGAGCGTGTGCTTGCCGGGACCGAATGTGTCGCCGAATTCGCCCAGGTAAACGAACTGCGCGACTTGCGATTCACGCACGATTAACTGCGCGGCATTTTTGATCTCGGCGTCGTTATCGGGGAAGCGATATGAAATCGTGTCACGCGAATCATCGGTCCACTCGATGATGTCGATCAGCTGGCCGCGGAGATAATCCATTAGTCCCATGATGATTTTCCTTTCACAGCAGGTTGGTTTTGGGTTTTCGCAAGGTTAGCGCCTGACTGCAAAAGGGGAAGAGTTCCCGAAACTTTTCTGCCTCGAATGTGCACAATGCGATGGCTGGCGCATCCGGAGTAGGCGCGTTTTGCGTTCGCCGGATTGACCTCGAATGCCTCTGCCCGTTAGCCTCGCGGCACCTGGATGTTCTTTCGAAAGCGGCATAGGCAACTGAAGAAAAACGTCGTTGTCTTCACCATCCACAAAGCCGGTTCCATGGTCTTGCACCGCGTCCTGAAGGATATCTGCGACAGCAACAACATCCGATACCACTCGGAAAATCAGCCGCCGCCTGACAAATTGCCTGTCCGGAAAATCTTCGCGGGAAAGGATTACGTCGCGAAGCACAATGGCTGTTTTGGCCCGATCCGTTTCTTCCTACCCAGCCGCGCCCTGGCGGATGCAAACGTCGTGGTTCATCTCCGAGATCCGAGGGACGTGCTGACCTCCATGTTCTTCTCCTACTGTTTCATGCATCGCGGGCCGGTGGAAAAGAACACCGGGATGCGCAGGGAAGTGGCCGAAGCCGGGATCGATCAATATGTGCTCGAGATGTCGAGCGGCGCGTTCACGCGCTACGAAGGCGACTACGGCACCGGAGGAAACTACAAGGAATACATCGGCCACATGGTCGAGAGATACCTCCGCTATCTGCGTGAGGTAATTGGCCTTCAAAATACCGTCCTCATTTCCTACGAGGAGATGGTGCTCGACTTCCCAAGCTGGCTAAGAAAACTCCTGCGGCCATTTCAACTGGAAAACACCGAGCATACCTACGAGTTCGTGAGCGCTCGCCATGCGGCGACCGTCCAACCCGAAGCGGAGGATATCTCCTCGCACAAACGAAAAGTGACGCCGGGTGATTACAAACAGAAGCTGAAACCAGAAACGATTGCTGAATTGAACCGACGATTCCGGGTGGTGTTGGATGAGCTTGGCTACTCGAGCGATGAATACATCAAGACCGGAATCCCTCGACTTTCCGCTCTTCGTTAGGCGACGAGTGTCACGGAGCTCTTGGAACGTGCGCTGTCCTCAGCGCATGGGCTCAGCGCCGGCCAGGGCCGAGTCCGCTGAGGACAGCGGACGCTAGAACACGCCGCGATTCCCTGGCAGATGCTGTGGTGCGAATCGGAGCGTGCCACGCCCTGCCCGCGTGCTATCGCCCTTTCGCGATTTCGCGCACGCCGTCGATCAGCCGCTCCACTTCCTCCGCGGTGGTGTAACAGGCGCAGCCGGCACGCACCACGCCTTTATGCGCTTGACCGAGGCGTTCCACCAGAGTCGTCGCATAGAAGTCACCATGGGAAGCAAAGACCGCTCGCTCTGCGAGCTGCTGCGAGACCTCTGTCGATGACACGCCTTGCACGGTGAACGCCATCGTGGGTGTGCGCGGCGCATTGGGTGGCGGCCCGTAGACGCGCACGCCATCCAGAGCGGACAGGCCTTCCCACATTTGTGCGAACAAGGCGGAGCCGCGCTCGTGGAGCTGGTCGAACACTGCGCGAAGCTGCTCGCGCCGTGTTTCGCCTTCACCAAATGACGCCAGCAGATCCACCGCTGCGGTCGCACCCGCCATCCCCTCGAAATTCTGCGTGCCCGTCTCGACGCGATCCGGCGCGTTGTTCGGCGAAGGGAGCAACTTGGGCAGGTCTAACGAAGCGAGCAGGTTGTGCCGGCCAAAGAGCACGCCGATATGTGGACCGTAAAACTTGTAGGCGGAACAGGCCAAAAAATCGCAGTCGAACTCGCGCACGTCCACGAGGAGATGCGGCGCGTAATGCACTGCATCCACGAAGACCTGCGCACCACAAGCATGCGCCAGCTCCGTCGCGCGGCGCACATCGTTGATTGTGCCGATCGCGTTCGAAGCCGCGCAGATGCCGACCAGCTTCGTGCGCGCGTTGAGTTGTCGGCTGAAGTCATCCCAGTCGAGCTGCCCGGTTTCCGGAATCACCTTCGCCACGCGCAACACCACACCGCGCTCCTTTGTAAGCGCCTGCCAGGGCGCGACATTCGCGTGGTGCTCCAGTTCCGTGACGAGAATTTCGTCGCCGGCCTGGTAGCCGCGGCCGAGAGCGCGCGCGAGATGGAAGGTCAGCGTTGTCATGTTGGCGCCGAAAGCGATCTCGTTCGGCGTAGCGTGGAGGAAGTCGGCCAACGCGCGCCGTGCCTCGAGCACCATCGCGTCGGTCTCCTGGCTCGTCGGGAATGCCCAATGCGTATTCGCGTTGTGATTGAGAAGGTAATCGGACATCGCCTCCACGACCGCGCGCGGCACCTGCGTTCCGCCCGGACCATCGAAGTACGCGACCGGTTCTCCTTCCTGCGTCCGCTTGAGCGCAGGAAAATGCTCGCGGATCTCCGCGGTGGAACATCCGGGGGTGAGTGTCTCAGTCTGCATCATTGGAGTCCTTCATTAATGGGCGACCTAAGCCTTCCTGCGTCCCGTCTGCGCGGACTCTCCGGGCAACGATCGCGCTCGAGCGGCCGCCTTGTTCGCATCCGCGGCGCGACCTGAAACGCGATATTCCTCAGCGAGGTGTTGCCACGCGGTCCGGTGCGTCGGCATCAGCCGCGTCGCTCGTTCAAATGCTTTCAGTGCATCGCCGTGCCGGCCGCTCTTCTGATAGGCGAGGCCGAGATGCTCCCAGGCGGGTCCGTAATTGGGGGCAATGCCCGTAGCTTTTTGCAAACGGGGAATGGCAGCCGCGGTTTGTCCGGTGGAAAGCAGGGAGAAGCCGAGCTGCGCCTGGACCAGGAACTCGTTAGGCTGGATCTTCGCTGCTCGTGTGAGCGGCGGAATTGCTTCGGGTATTCGGTTCAGATTAATGTAAGCAAAGCCCACCGTCGCGAGCAGCGGCGCGCTGTCCGGCGACAGCTCCGCGGCATGTTCGATCGCGCGCAAACTCCCGCCAGCGTTACCCGCGGCCTTCTCGGCACGCGCGAGCTGCAGCCATGCGATCGCCGCCGCCGGATTTACCGCCGTTGCGCGTTTTGCGTACTCCACCGCTTCGCCTTTGCGTCCGAGCCGTTGCGCGCAATCGCTCAGCGCAAACCAGCCGACCATGTTCCTCGGCTCGAGCCGGACGAATTGCCGCAGGTGCGGAAAAGCCGCGGCGAAATGGCCCTGCGCTCCTTCCACCTGCGCTGAACCAAAATGGGAATAGGAGAGATTCGGCTGCAGGCGCTTCGCGGAGCGGAAAGCCCCGGCGGCATCGGCATACTGGCGGAGCCCGAGCGCAACCGCGCCGCGAATGCAAAACGCGCTCGCGCTGCGCGGATGGCGTTGCGTGAACTGTCGCGACAAATCGGTGGCGCGGGTGCCGTTCTTCGCGCGGAGCGCGGCGATGATTTGCGCAACGATGGGATCGCGCAGTGCGGGATCAGAACCTTGCCGCGCCTGGTCGATTGATGGCTTCACCAGTTTCTCCGGGGGCGGGAGTTTGCTCAGGAGCCGATCAATCGTGGGATCCTGGGCGCGTGAAGCCGCGGGAACGAGCATGAGGAGGAACAGGAAAGCGAGCGGGCAGCAGACGCGTGGGAGCCAGAGGGACATGCTATGTGTGACTTAACGAGGCGGCGTTCCCGAGCAACGCAAAACTCGGCCCGCGAACTTGTCTCGATGCCCCGCCAATGCTACCGCGAGTGATGTTTCGCTGCCGCGTGGTTTCCTTTTCTGCGCTCCTCTGCTTTTCGTTTTTCGTCGCGGCTGCTCCAGCTGCTGCGGCCGCCTCGGCCTGCGTCTGGCGAGTGAGCAATTCGCATGGCGGCACGCTCTATCTGGGCGGTTCCGTGCACGCACTCCGCAGTAGCGATTATCCTCTCCCGCCGGCATACAACCGCGCCTTCGATGCTTCCAGCCGCCTCGTCTTCGAGGTGGATGAACAGGCTTTGATGCGCGCCAGCAAAGGCCTCGTGAAAGTGGGTCAGTATCGCAAGGGCGACAGTCTCAAGAATCATGTCGATCCCCGCACCTATGCTTACGTGCGCCGCGTGTTCGCGCTGCTGAAAATCCCTGAATCGACCTTCGCACAATTTCGGCCCTGGCTTCTCGTAATGATGATACAAGCGCCGCATGCCTACGGATTATCGGAACGATTGGGCGTGGAGGAATTCCTCGCGAAGCGCGCCCGGGCGACTGCCAAACCCGTCTCCGGTCTTGAGACGGCGCACGAGCACATGGCCGTTTTTTCGGAGCTGAACGATCGCGAAAGCGAAACGCTTTTGCTCCTCACTTTCATCCCCTCCGGCGGCGAAGCCGATGCCGCGGATCGCATCCTAAAGGCGTGGCGCCGCGGTGATGCGGACGCTCTCGCCGCCGACGTGCACAACGGCTTCCGCGAGTTTCCCTCGTTTGGAAAGAGGATGCTCGACGTGCGAAATCGTCGCTGGATTCCGAAGATAGAAAGCTTGCTGCAAAGCGGTCACACCTACTTCGTGGTCGCCGGCGCGGGGCATATGGGCGGACCCAATGGGGTCGTCCCTCTGCTCCGGGCGCGCGGCTATCAGGTGGAGCAACTTTAAGCCGGACGGCGATCCGACATTGCAGGTGGACGCAGGATTTGCCTGAACAAACGGATGAACGAACTGCCTTCCGTTACAGAAACGAAGCGCCATTCTTCTCCCGCGGCGGCGCCGCAGGCGCTGGCCTGGCATAAGGGCACCTTGTGGATGGGCTCGCGTGATCTCCGGCGGAGTTATGCGATCGACGTCGCGAGCTGGACGGTGCGTGAAGAGATTGAGGCGCCGGGCACTCCGTGGGCGGCGGTTTCGGACGGCGAGGCGCTCTGGTTCACGCTTGGGGAAGGTCCGGATGATGATCGCTACCTGCGCCGCTTCGTCCCGGGCATCGGCTGGACTGAGAACGGGCGCATCGCGTGTCCGGAGTTTACCGGGTCGTATCTCAGCTACGACGGCGAGCACCTCTTCTGAGCCAGTGGTATAAGCACCAAATCTTAAAGCTCGACGGGAGTGGAAATATCCTGCGCAGCTTCGATGTGGGCGCGGAGGTCTGTGGCCACACGTTTGTCGAGGGGGTGATTTACGTTCTGCCGGGCACCGAGCGGGATGGCGAACGCTGGCGCATCGCTCGCTTAGACCCCTGCGGCGAGAACGCGAAGATCACAGATGTCGCCGACATACCATTCAAAGCCGCTCGTTAGTCTGGGATGGCGAGCAGTTCTGGTCAAACCATCGCTCGGCGAACAGGATCGTTCGGTTCCGGACGGAAGCGACGCTTTCAGTCTAACTCCGCCGCCAGTTCAAAGCGGCGTTGCCCTTTCGCTAAACTCCAGACCTTTCGCCATTCGCGCACGCGCGTAAAATCCGTCGATGTCGCGAGTGCGAACAGCGCGGAACCGGAGCGGGGCAGGGGAGATGCATATGGGAGCGGTGGGCGAGATCGTTCTCCTCGAGCAGGAACCGTTGCGTCGCAGCGCGGCCGCTGCTTGCACAGAAGCCATGGCGCAACTGGAGACGGCGCGCATCGGATGGCATCGGTTCGAGCGCGAAGACAAGCCGGCCTTTGCGCGCTGGCGTGCGCGCGAGTTCGGCGCGTTGCTCAGCAAAGCGCGCGAAGTGGAGGCGCAGATTGTGGAATACCAGGCACTGATTCACGAAGTCGAAATGGAAATGCGCCGCGGCTTCCAGGATGCGCATAGCGCGTATCAGCGGGTCATGTTCCGACGCGAACATCCGTCGGCCGCGGCGGAAGAGAAGCAAGCGGAGACCGGCGAAACGGGGCCAGCGCGCAAGCTCAGCGAATTCGAAAAGGAAGCGCTCTTTCAGGAGTGGGTGCAGAAGTCTCTCGGCACTCATCCCGACAAAATGGACGACGAGGCTTACTCGACCACCTTTGAAGCCTTCAAATCGCATATGTTTCGTAGCCCGCGTGAAGAACCCGCTCCGAGAAACGCGCATCGTCCGCCACCCATCGGCCAAGTGCAGCCGGAGGACGCGGAAGAAGCCGAAGAAACGACCGTGACACCCGTGGATGCTCGCGTGAAGGAACTCTACCGCACGCTCGTGCGGCGGTTGCATCCCGATCTGCGCGGCGAAGGGAACGGGATCGTTTCCGCGCTCTGGCACGAGGTGCAGGAAGCGTATGCTGCGAGCGATGTGGCCCGTCTGGAAATTCTGCTCGCGCTCAGCGACATCGAGTCGAACCACATGGGCGACGCGACGAGCCTCTCGCAAATGCGCACCGTCCACACGGAACTGCAGCGCGCCCTCCGCGCGCTTGAGAAAAGCTTGCTCGAAGCCGAGGGCGAGGACGCCTGGAATTTCGCGCGCCGCGGTCCCGATGAAGAACTGCGATTGCGTGTTCAGCGCGAGCTAAAGTCCGAGCTGGCGACGCGAATGCAGCGCCTTGATCTTCTCACACGAACCCTTGCCGAGTGGGCGCACGGTCCGATCGCGAATCGCAAGTTCAGGTCCGAGCGACAGTTTGCCTATTGACGCAAACGGGCCACCGCTGAACACAAAACCGCGCTTCATTTCTCATGTGGGTCTTTCAGATCTGTTGAAGAAGGAGTTCGCCACAGATAAACACAGATTTTCACGGATAAGCCCGAGTGCAGCCTCCATTATCTATGTTTCATCCGTGCCCATCCGTGGCTGACTCAAATCTCTTGCTCATCTCTCCACTTTCCGATTCTCTTCCCCTTCTCCCATGAAACGATCAATCTCGCTCGTTCTCGCAGGCATCGCGGTCTGCGGTATGGCGGTTTCGTCCGCGCAGGGTGCTGGCAGCGCCCGTGAAAACAAAAGGCTTCAGGAAGGCAAAATCACAAAAAACCAAGCGGAGCATTTTGTGCTCGCGAAATATCCCGGCGCGAAGATCACGAAGTGTGAGCTGAAGCACGGGAAAGATCATTCCGTCTGGGTGGTCGACATCGTAAAACCCGGCGCCCGCGATCCGATGCAGGTGCAAGTCGACGGCCGGACCGGGAAGATCCTGCCCTGACGAAGTCCGCTTAGGACCAACACTGCAACAGCATTCTTTGCAGAAAAGATTTTCGGCAACTGCTCTAGTCACCACGCGCTGCTTTCGTTAGAGTCCTGTTGTGGTCCGAAGAGAAACGCCGCCTGGGCCACGACGGAAGGGTCCTTCCTAGCCGGGCGCCATGGAAAGCCGACACTCTTGTCGCTTCTTCGCTCCAGCCAGCTCTGCGTCTGCACCTTCCGAGTTGGGAAGTGCATGACGAGGCTAGGCCTTGAAGATCAGGAACAGGAGGAGCGACACAACCGCGATTGGAATTGCGCAGATGATAAGGAGAATGTTATTACGCGGGCCGCGCTCATTCGGCACCAGATCATCGGCGATAATCGTGTTTTCTATTTGGCGCAGGTGGCGCAGCACATAAACGAAGGCCAGCATCACTGCAAAAAGCGCAACGGCCGCGAGGATCCGGATTGGGAGCAGCGCCGGGGGTGCAGCAGCAAGGAGCAGAAGTTGCATTGAGGAGTATCCGTTTGTTTGACGGGAAAAGAGTGCCTGTGCGATGACTTCAGGCAGAAAGATCCCGCGAGAACTTTCAGCCGTTTGGCCGGTCCTCAGTATCCGCCAGAAGTTGAGCGCGTAGTTTCGCTCTGGGTAGTAGTGGTAGTGGTCGTTGCCGGTTCGCTTGCACAGCCTGAAAAACCCAGAACAACTGTCGCAGCTGCTATCGTAAGAAGGAGATAAATCTTCATCAAACCTCCTTCGCATTAGGACAGATGACCGGCTGCATTTGCCGTGTCTCATGCGCTTTTGGAGTGAGGCGAAAGAATTCTTCAGTGGAGTTGTAGCGGGGCGCTGAACCTGGCCGTTATGGACAGCCGGGCGCAGGAGCCACCCGCATAAGGGAACGCCACAGTCGTGGCTACAGCAGCTTCGCGAGAGAACCAAGCTTTCCGGGAGCGCTTTGTCGCCGGCTCGTGCGCGTTCTCCTCCTCTTCGTCCCGTCCTCCTTGCCCAACAACACGGGAACATCGAGGACGAGGAGGACGAGCCCAAGACCGATATCGATACCGAGCGCAATCGACTTCTGAAACAACTTTAGCGCGGCTCGGCAACGTTCCGCGCACGATCTTCGAACCGTGTGAATTCCTTCAGGAATGTAAGGGGCACCTCGCCCACCGGACCGTTGCGCTGCTTGGCGATAATCAATTCTGCCTCGCCTGCCTTCTCGGCGCGCGCCTCTTCATCTTCCTCGTAAAGTTCCGGCCTAACGAGTAATCCAACAAGATCCGCATCCTGTTCGATCGAGCCCGACTCACGCAAGTCGCTCAGACGCGGCTTCCCACCAGAACGCGCTTCCGGCTGCCGATTCAATTGCGAAAGGACGATGATCGGGACTTTCAGTTCCTTTGCCAGGCCCTTGAGGCCGGCAGAAATCTCGGAAATTTCGAGCTGCCGATTATCCTGCGCGCGCCGCGTCGTCGACCTGAGCAACTGAAGGTAATCGACCACGATGAGCTTGATTTTTTTCTGCAACTTCAAGCGGCGCGCTTTCGCCCGCAGCTCGAGAATGTTGAGCCCGGCGCTGTCATCGATGTAAATCTCTGCTTCCGCCAGTTTGGACGCGGCGGCGGTCAGGCTGGGGAAGTCCCGCTCCGCGAGGAAACCTTCGCGCACCTTCTGCAAATTTACGCGCGCACGCGAGCAAAGCAGACGCTGCACGAGCTGCTGACTGCTCATTTCCAGACTGAACACCGCCACCGGCAGCTTGCTGCTGATCGCGACATGCTCCGCGATATTCATCGCGAGCGCCGTCTTGCCCATGCTGGGACGCGCGGCAATGACGATCATCTCGGCTTCATGCATGCCGTTGGTCATGCGATCCAGCTCCGTGAAACCAGTCGAGATGCCAGTGATCCCGCCGCGGCGCTCCCAGAGTTGCTCGATCGATTCGAGCGCCCCCATGACCTGCTCTTTCATGCCGGGCATCTCGCCCTTGAACCGGTCCTCGCCGACCGCGAGGATCTTGGCCTCGACTTCGTCGAGAAGATTGTTCACCTCGTCCTGCTCGTCGTAGGCCCGCCGCACACTTTCCGTCGCGGCCGCGATGATCTGCCGGAGGATGAACTTCTCGCGGACGATCTCAAGGTAATACGCAATGTTCGCCGCGGTCGGCACGAACGTGAAGAGGCTGGTGACGAACGCCGCGCCGCCGACGGCATCGAGCACGTTTCGATCGCGCAGGACCTGCGTGAACGTGATCAGGTCGATGGCTTGGCCAGCGTTCCAGAGCTCGACCAGATACGAATAGATCGTCTGGTGCGCTGGAACGTAGAAATATTGTTCGCTGATCTTCTCGACGCACTCCGCGATGGTTTCCTGCGGCGAGATGAGCATGGAACCGAGCACGCCCTGCTCCGCCTCCACGCTATGGGGGAGGGTGCGACCAACATCCTGCGGGGAAGATGTGAGCCGGTTGTGAGTAACTTTTTCCCCGTTCCGCGGAGCCGAGCCTCGGCCAGCGCCATTCGCCGCTGATCGACGAGGCCCCTCAGGATCTCTCCCTTGGGGATCTCTCGGCATTTATTTTCTGTCGCGTGATCGAGGCGAACGAGTCCGTGCACCGGACTCGGGAGCTTCTTCTGTTTCGGGCTTTGGTTCAGTGGCGGATTTGACTGTGAAGGTCAAAGTCGCGGTGACATCCGCATGCAGTTTGATCGAAATTTCGTGTTCGCCGGTGGACTTGATCGGATGCTCCAGCACGATGCGATGACGCTCGATCTCGGTGCCGAGCTCGTTCTTGATCCGCGTCGCAATGTCGTTCGCTGTCACCGAGCCGAACGCCTTACCGCTTTCGCCGGTCTCCAGCGTGAACACCATCTTCGATTTGCCGATGCGGCGCGCGATTTCCTCGGCCTCATTCAACTCCTTCGCTTCGCGTTCCGCCCGCTTCGCCTTCAGCATGTCGAGCTTGCGCATGCTCGATTTCGTCACTTCCAAAGCCTTGCCCTGCGGCAGGAGAAAATTGCGCGCGAAGCCGCGACGGACTTTCACCACATCCGCCTCAACCCCGAGTCCCGGGATGTTTTCGGTGAGAATGATTTCAGTAGAAGGCATGAACGAGGGGGCGTCTGCAGAATTTTGGCGAACGCGGAGCACGACTATAGGATTCGAGAAGAGCCTGTCAACGCGCGGAAATTGCTCAGGGTAGCGCGAGCGTCTCGCTTGTCTGACTGAGATCGGCATGTCTCGGCTATCCCTTTTGCCGATGCAGCGAGGCATCGATCGCAGACAGCATCTCCCCTGCGTGCGGTAAACGCTCGCCGCCGAGGAATTCGACGACCTTGGGAATCACAGACTGGGGATCGTTGATCAGAGCGGGGTAATCGATTTCAATCGACTCGACGTGCTGAGCGGTCCTCATCCATTTGCGAATCTCGTCGCGGTGCGCGGCGAGCCCTCGATGTAACTGCGCATCGTCCAGCGCTGCTCCCTTCGTGTTCAGCCGCTGCACCATCGAGCGTTGCGATTTCGCGACCTCCTCAATTGCTCGCGTCATGAAGATCACCTTATACGTGTGCTTCTTCGGGCATTCTCGAGAGCAGCATCGAAATGCATTTGATTGCGTGGCCTTCGAGCGCTTCGTCGTCGAGCAGCTCAGGCTCCTTTGCAATCCGCTTGATCGCTTCCCACTCGAAATAGCCTTTAGCGTTATCCACATCCGCGGCGCGCTCGCCGTCGGTCAGCACCGGCATTCCGCCCGCCGCCAGCATCTGCATCATCAAAGATGTGCCGGAACGCGGCAGACCGGATACAAGCACGAATGTTTTCCCCGATTTCTCCTCTTCGCGTTTCGGATCGGGACGTTCGCGCAAGAGAATTTTCAGCCGTTCTTCCCGAGGTGGGATTTCCGGTAGATCAAAGAGCTTCTGGGTGCGGTCCGTTGTCGTCTGTTTCGCACGCGGCCGGCTTCGAATATTTTTTTCGGCCTCCTGTCGATGGAACAGCGCTTTGCCATGGTCGCCGCCGTTGTTGCGATGCAATGTGGCGAGATAGCGGTGCGCATTCAGCATCTTCGGCTGGAAGCGCAACGCTGTTTCAAAAGCAACCACGGCCCGCGCCGATTCACCAGATCGCGCCATTGCGACGCCGAGATTGTAATGCGCAACGGGCAGGCGATAAAGCAAGCTTACTGCCGCTAACGCCGCATCAACCGTCTCCTGATTTTCGCCGCACCGCTGATGCG
>JACCTI010000286.1 GCA_013812515.1 Chthoniobacterales bacterium | reverse complement strand
CCTGTCGCCATCATCATCTTCGTGGCCAGCGTCATGATCCCGGTTTTGAAGATCATCGCCATCGTCTGGCTTTGCCTTGCCGCCAGCTCGGGATGGCAGCCGCGTCGCATGACAAGGCTTTATCGCGTCACTGAATTCGTCGGCCGCTGGTCGATGGTCGATGTGTTTGTCGTCGCCATTCTCGTCGGCGTCGTGCAGCTTGGCTCGACCATCTCTATCCATCCGGGAGCAGGCGCGGTCTCGTTTGCCGCAGTGGTGGTCCTCACAATGTTTGCCGCTATCAGCTTCGATCCGCGCCTGATCTGGGACGCGGCGGCGGCGCGTGCGCAACCGGCTCCCCAACAGTGATGGCCGAAGATGTTGCATCCGATCCGGCGCACCCGCGGCCGATCGTGAGGCCCGCCCGCCGGCTCTCGCCGATCTGGATTATCCCGATCGTCGCGGCGCTCCTCGGAGCCTGGCTAGCGTGGAAGTATTACGAGGCCCGCGGGCCGGCCATCACCGTTAGTTTCGAGACAGCCGAGGGGATCGTGGCCGGCAAAACGCCGGTGATGTGCCGGAGCGTGACCGTTGGGACGGTCGAGAATGTCGGCCTAACGGGTGATCTCAAAGGCGTCGTCGTGACGATGCAGATGACGAACCAAGCGACCCGCCTGCTGACCAGCGACACGCAGATCTGGGTCGTGCGTCCACGGTATGGCGCCGCGGGCATCTCCGGTCTGAGCACGCTCGTGTCCGGCAGCTACATCGAGCTCGCCCCTGGCATTTCCCACGCGCCGCGTCGCGATTTCGTGGGGCTCGAGCAACCGCCAGTCACACCAAAAGGCGTCCCCGGTTTGCACGTCACTCTCTTCACCGATGAAGCCGGCGGGATCGCGCCGGGCACCTCGATTACCTACAAAGGCCTGAGCGCCGGACGAATCGAGACGCGCATCTTCTATCCCGAAAACGGCAAGGTGGAGTTCAGCGCATTCATCTCCGCCGAGTACGCACCCCTCGTGCGGGCGAACACGAAATTCTGGAACGTGAGCGGCCTCGATGTGCAGGTCGGCGCAAATGGCCTGCAGCTGCGCACCGGTACTCTCGAATCCCTCCTCATGGGCGGCATTACTTTCGGCCAGCCGGCCGGCGGAACATCGGCGCCGCCCGCGAGCGATGGCGCGACTTTCTCGCTCTATGAAAGCCTCGAAGACACGAAGAAGTTCTCGATGCGCAGCAGCGTTCCGTACTTGCTGCTCTTCACCGGCGGTGTGCGCGGCTTGAGTGACGGCGCGCCGGTTGAATTCCGCGGCGTACGGATTGGCACGGTCAATGGCGTTTCGTTTCGCTTTCTGTCTAACGATCCGGAACGACGCGTGCCGGTCTTGATCCAAGTCGATCCGACTTTCATCACCAACCTGCCTTCCGAGAACACGGAAGCGGCGGAGAACTTTGTCGCGGATGCGGTGCGCAACGGAATGCGAGCCAGCCTCAAGACCGGCAACCTGCTGACGGGCCAGCTTTACGTCGATCTCGATTTCCAAAAGGACGCGCCTGCGGCCACCGTCGTTGAGCTCGACGGCTATCGCCTCATCCCGACGACCGCCGGCGGCCTCGGAGAACTCCAGGACAAAGCCACTGCACTTCTCGACAAGCTCGCAGGTCTCCCGCTGGATGAAACCGTCCGCAACGCCACCACCGCGCTTGAGTCGATCAAGGCCATGTCCGAGAACCTGAGCAAAACGGCGGGAGGTTTCAGCGCAGACTCGCCGGTCTACAAGCAGCTGACCGCAACCATGCGCGAACTCGACGAAACGCTCCGTTCCGTCCGCGCCCTCGCCGATACATTGGAGCAGAAGCCGAACGCGCTCATTTTCGGCAAAGGGAAATCGGCGAGGCCAACGCCAACTCCAACACCAGCGCGCCGCGGTCGGAGAGAGTAGGTGGTTCCAGCTCCGGTTGCGCAGCTGCGCCGGTTCCGATAGCCTGCCGCCCATGACAAAAACCGGTCTCGGCAAAGGTCTCGGCGCGCTGATTGGCACGCGTCCGCCGCCAGCTTTGACGCCGATCGCTGCAGACGCCGGCGATAAAGTTCACCAGGTCAGCCTCTCGGATGTGGTGCCGAGCCCGCTGCAGCCGCGGAAGGATTTCGCCGCCGACGCATTGCAAGAGCTCGTCGACTCCATTCGCCAGCATGGGATCATCCAGCCGCTCATCGTCCGAATCGTCGGCGGCCGCCATGAGTTAATCGCCGGTGAACGCCGGTGGCGTGCGGCGAAGGAAGTCGGGCTCTCAGAGGCGCCGGTAATTGTCCGCGCGGCCACTGACCTCGATGTGCTCGAGCTTTCGCTGATCGAGAATCTGCAGCGCGCGGATTTGAACCCAATTGAAGAAGCGCACGCTTACGCGCGGCTAGCAACTGAGTTCGGCATGCGGCAGGAAGACATCGCGCTGAAGGTAGGACGCAGCCGCGCATCGGTGGCGAACTCGATGAGGCTGCTCGACTTACACGAGCAAGTGCAGGCGTGGGTGACGCAGGGGCTGCTCTCGGTCGGCCACGCGAAGGTTTTGTTAGGCTTGAAGGCGC